>NZ_JAALDN010000124.1 GCF_014144855.1 Dietzia maris
GGGTGTCCACCAGAGCGGGAACGGTCCAGTTCGTTGTCGACTAAGCATGCCTCCAGTCCTCGTGCCCGGCGGGCCGCGTGCTTCGAATGCGGCGGTATCCGAGCACCTCGCGCACCGCGACCGCCTCCACCGGCAAGCTCTTCTGGGACCATGAGGTCAACCGGTATCCCTTCTCGATTGAGCCAGGATCCCGGTTGATCGGAGCGATAGAAGCCCGCTCGCGTCATGGCGTCGTCGATGAGCGGCTCGTCTGCGACCGTGCGAGGGTCGAGCGCGACGTCACTGTCTTTCGTTGCCTCCGCGAGTGCCACCCGGAGACCGCCGGTTCGAAGGTAGACCGCTTGCGCCCCGATCAGGACGAGAGACTCCCGGTGCTCGGACAACGCCTCGGCCGCGTCCAGAAGCGCAGACCGGGCACTGACGAGCAGACCGGGCACTGACGAGCAGATCGCCACTACCCCCTCCAGGACTGTTCATGTGCCCCCATCCATTCGATCAACTCGTTCGCCTCTGCGGGTGCCCGGCCCGGCCCGGTCATGAGGTCCACAGCCACCTGGGCCGGGCGGGCGACCGTGAGCCCTTCCAACGCGGTCATGGCGCGTTCCATGACGACGGGGTAAGTGGGTTCGATCAGCAGCACGTTCGCTCCCGCTTCGGTCGCGCGCAAGCCCCAGTTCGCCGCTGCACGTTCGACGTTTCGGACGTACACCATCGCCGACCTGGCTGGCGCGTAGGCAGCCCACGCTGCTGCTGCGACGGACCCGGTCAGCGCGTAGTCGATGTCCTCTTCCTCGCGCACCGTATCGAGAAGGTCCGACAGGCCCCGGGGAGCGATCCAATGGGACACGGCATTGGACCGGAGTAACTGATAGTCGTCGCTCCATCTGCGCAGAAGAGCTGCCCAATCGGACACCAGGAATCGCCGGTCAGGCAGCCGCTGCGCAAGTTCCTGATCTTCGAGAAACTGCATCACACGGTATACCGACCCCACCGAGGCATTGGCGACGTCGGCGAGTTCCCGCACACGCCATGGCCCGGGAAGATCGAGTAGCGCTCTGACTACCTTCGCTGCGGGTTCTCCCTTGAGGGTGCCCCTCGGGCGCCCTGGCCCCCGCCAGGGATCTCTTTCGGCACCACGATCCGAGACAAAGAGTGCGGGAACGGGGGATGAAACCCTCATATTGCCGGTCGCATCGATATATGAAATGCCAGCCGCGTCGAGCCGCGCACGGTCGGCGGGCGCGAGATAGCGAGTCAAGACCAGGCACCCACTGTCCGCCACCTGGGCCATAGTGTCGCCGCACCTCTTCCGAAGCGCAGGTATGTCGCGAGCTACGACGGCGCTCTTGACGGTGACACAGAATGTTGCGGCACTCCCATCGGGAGCCTCGGCGACCATCAGAGAATCGGCGCCGCCAGATGTCGACGATGTAGCGCCCTGCCTGGTATCGATCTTCCACTCCGGCGGGAGTCTCTCGCGAAGTGCCTGGGACGCGGCATCGACGAGTTCCGCCTCCGAAGGGGGTCTCGAATCTATCGTCTTGCCGTTTATCATGTTCGGATAATAGCGCCGTTCCGCAGCCAACGGAAGCGGACAATTTGCCGAACACCGCCAGCGCGACGCGAGTCAGCCGCCCTCGGGCCACACCACGTCCTGCACGACCTCGTTGCGCCGCAGGAACCACGGCGTGAAGGGCGGGTCGAATCTGGCGTACCTGGGCGGCCCGGTGGCGACCAGCCCGGCCCGGGCGATCCCGGCCTCGAGGTCGGCCAGGTGACGTCGATAGGCCGACTCGCTCCACCGTCCGGAGTAGCGCACCGCTGCCGCAACACGGCCGGGCACCTGCCTGATCCGCACCCGAGGATCGGCGGGCACCGGCGCGGTCGCGGCGGTGAGCGAGGCGGGCAGGACAAAGGCGACGACGTGTTCGCCGCCGTCGGCCTCGGTCTGGACCACGGGCGCGGTCATCGCGACCTTCTCGGAGCCCGGTGACTCCTGGACGACCGGTGCCGTCATGGCGATCGATCCGGCCGACTCGTTGTGACCGGTGATGTACCTGAAGAGCGCCCTGAACGCCTGGTTGCCGGCGCTGCCGAAGGACCCGTGGACGGACACCTCCGCCACGGCGTGGGAGGGGTACCGCCGCAGCTCGAACTCCGGGTACCGCTCGAGGACCTCGTACGGCTGCTGCTCGGTCATGGATCGACGGTACGCGCGCGAACCGCCGGTGTCGGCGCCGCGCGTCTACTCACCGGAGACTGCCAGGCGAGCATGCCCCTGGGCGATGTGGTGCGGGTGGAAGTCGCGACGACGACTATGACGACGACAACGACAACGACGACGACGACGAGGTTCTCCGCCACCCCGCCCGACCCGCGGCTGCCGAGTGGCGCGGAACCTGCCAGGTCAGCCCGAGAGTCCGCGAAGCCAGTCGACGATCGCGCCGGCCAACTCGTCCGGGGCCTCCACCGGCAGCATGTGTCCGGTCTCCGGGATCTCGACGTAGGTCACGGGATCAGCCGTGCCGCCGCTCGACCCGGCCCCATTCGCCTCAGCCCACCGCCGCTGCTCCGCGGTGGGCACCACCAGGTCGTCCGACGCGCCCACGATCAGCACCGGGACACCGGCCTGCGCGGGAAACTCGCTGCGGTCGGGCCGCGCACCGATCGCCACCGAATGGGCGGCGAACCGCTTCGGCCCGTACACCCGCGCCGCGCGCAGCCGCTCGTCCCGAACCTCGGGATCGTGGCCGCGGTCGCCGTAATACACCGACTCCATGCCGTCGAGCGCGATCTCCTCATACGCCTCCGGACTCAGGCCTGCAGCGCGGTCAGCCCGCGCCCTCGCCGACTCCGGATCCTCAGCACCCACCGGGGCGGTGACCAGGACGAGTCCCGCCAGCAGCGACGGGTGCCGTTCGGCGAGATGCATCGCCACCACGCCACCGAGCGAATGCCCCACGAGGACGCTGCCGGGCGCGACCCGGACGGCGACCTCGTCGACGAGCGCATCGAGGTCGGCCTCGGCCGGAAGGTCCAGCGGCGTGGCGTGGACGCCGTCCGGCATCGCGCGCATGACCGGCGCCCACGTCTGTGCGTCACCGTGGAGGCCCGGGAGGAGGACGAGGTCAGTCATGGCCGCGAGGCTACCCATCTGGAACCCGATGAGTGCCCGCTCCGTCATTCGTCGCACAGGCAGAACGGATGCCCCACCGGGTCGAGGTACACAACGAACCGCCCGTCGGGACTGGGCTGGTGGTCGTGTCGGCGGGCGCCGGCGGCGAGGACGGCCGGCTCGGAGTCGGCGATCGAGTCCACGTAGAAGTCGAGGTGCACCTGCGTGGGGACCGGGCCATCGGGCCAGGTCGGGGCGCGGAAGTCGGGGACGGTCTGGCACGCGAGCGCGACCGCGCCCGGCTCGCCCTCCGGCGGTACGACGTCGACCCAGTCCGAGTACCCGGCGTCGTCGCGAATCCGCCAGCCGAGCATCGCTGCGTAGAACTCGGCGAGCTCTCGAGCGTCGGGGCAGTCGAGTGCGACGACCACACGCCGCGCGGTGATCCCAGCCATGGCACCGCGCTACGACCTGCACTCCAGGCGCCTCAAGCACTCACGGACCGAGGCTCCTCCCGGCGGCCGGAGCTGGGGCGCTCCCCCGGTGCGCTCTGGGAATCGGCGACGACGAGGGCCCGCCGCCGCCCGAAGCGACCCGCACCTGGCGGCGCTGCGGCTGACCCAGGCGGGGATCGCGACCCACATCGTGGAGATGGACCGCAGCTGGGACACGCCGGGCCCGGACGGCAAGATCTTCTCGGGGATGCTCAGTCCGGACAAGCGCTCCACCTGGCTCTCGGACACCACCAGTCAGCCGGTCAGCAACTTCATGGGCTTCGGGACCGACAAGAAGGTGGAGCGCTACGTCGGGGTCCTCGACGCCGAGAAGTTCTCGGGGGTCAAGGTGTACCAGGGCCGCGGTGTGGGCGGCGGCTCGCTGGTCGACGGCGGCATGGCGGTCACGCCCAAGCGCAGCCACTTCGAGCACATCCTCCCGAACGTCGACTCGGCCCAGATGTACGGCACCTACTTCCCGCGCGCGAACGCCGCCCTCGGCGTGAACGACATCGACCAGGCGTGGTTCGAGTCGAGCCCGTGGTACCAATTCGCCCGCGTGGGCCGGAAGACCGCGCACCGCTCCGGGTTCGCCACGACCTTCGTGCCCAACGTCTACGACTTCGATTACATGAAGCGGGAGGCGGCGGGCACCGCGCACGCGTCCGCCCTGGGCGGCGAGGTGATCTACGGCACCAACGCCGGCAAGAAATCGCTGGACAAGACGTACCTTGCCCAGGCCGCCGCCACCGGCCGGCTCACCATCTCGCCGCTGCACCGGGTCACGGCAGTCACCCCGGCCACCGGGGGCGGCTACCGGGTGACGATCGAGCAGATCGACGAGCAGGGCGCGGTGATCGCCACCAAGAACGTCACTGCCGACAAAGTGTTCTTCGCCGCCGGCAGTATCGGGACCAGCAAGCTGCTCGTCTCGATGAAGGCGCAGGGCCTCCTGCCCAACCTGTCCAACCAGGTGGGCGAGGGCTGGGGCAACAACGACAACGTCATGGTCGGGCGCGCGAACCACATGTGGGACGCCACCGGCTCCACGCAGTCGACCATCCCCACCCTCGGGATCGACAACTGGGCCGACCCCACCGCATCGATTTTCGCCGAGATCGCTCCCCTGCCGGCCGGGCTCGAGACCTACGTGAGCCTGTACCTGGCGATCGCCAACAACCCCGAGCGGGCCCGCTTCCAGTTCAACTCCGCCACCGGCAAGGTGGACCTGACCTGGAGCGTCGCGCAGAACCAGCCGGGCATTGCCATGGCCAAGAGGGTCTTCGACAAGATCAACAAGAAGGAAGGCACCATCTACCGCACCGACCTCTTCGGCGTGTACAAGACCTGGGGCGACGACTTCACCTACCACCCCCTGGGCGGCTGCCTGCTCGGCAAGGCCACCGACAACCACGGGCGCCTCCACGAATACCCCGGCCTCTACGTGGTGGACGGCTCCCTCGTCCCGGGCAACGTGGGCGTGAACCCGTTCGTCACCATCACCGCGCTCGCCGAGCGGAACATGGACGCGATCATCGATAACGACTTGCGGTAGGCGAGGCGCGTTCGCGCGGATCCGGAACGCACGAGCAACGACCACGGGCCGGACTCCCCACCAGGGTCCGGCCCGCTCGCCGGGGTGCGGGTAGAAGAACGGGACGACGACGAGGCCTACCGCCACTCTGGCTGACCCGCTGCCGCCGGGTGGCGCTGAACCGGTCGGATTAGCCTGGGAGTCCGCGGAGCCAGTCGACGATCGCGCTGGCCAGCTAGGCCGGGGTCTGCCCGGATAGCCTCAAGACCCGCCCGCTTCCTTAACTTTGAACAGTCTGTCCCTCACCAGAAGCAGGACAAATCAGGGCCCGTCTAGCGCGCTCAGCCGAGGCATACCGCGAGTTTATCGGGAAACGGGAGCGGGTCGATCCCCGAGGTTCGTGATCTAGTGTCAAACACAATCACTCCGGGGCGCCCCACGTAGCCTGAAGCCGTAGGGACCAAGCAGCCCTGGATCACTGTTGGGCCCCACTGTCGCGTCGTGTCGACCCTTGTTCGGCGAACGGGTTCGTTATCAAGTTCTTACAGCTTCCCCTAGCTCCCGCCAGGCGTCTCTACCGAGCGGTGGAGTCCACCCAGCCGCAGAAAGCCACGACTCCCCTTGTTCCTGACCGAACCACAGCATCTCCACTCGACGTGCGTTCGCCGCAACGACCGGAACGCGACGGCCGACTATACCAAGTCCGCGACAAATGAACCTAGCGAACCGACGGGGAATGACGAGAGGCCGCTTTGCCCCCAGTAGCTCCATGACATCAACGGCCGAAAGCCCTTCCCAAGGATGCATAACAATTTCCGGCGGCTCATGAACAGTGGTAGCGAGATAAGCGATTGCCGAGGCAACATTCCCGATCAGAGTCTGGGGGCTCGGTTGATCCCCAGGGAAAGCAACGGTAGCAAACGGCGATCCAGCTATGCGGGCAGTCATTGCCGTCACACGCCGTCCATCCGCGTGAACACTCGGCGGGCGATAGACTACCGCACCCTCGAACTCGCGCCTGACACGACGTTCACCCTCCGCCTTAGATCGAGCGTAGGAAGAGAACTCGTCGGTGACGCCAGATTCGTCAAGCCGGGGACGCCTGCCCTGGACCACCGCACTACTTACATGAACTAATCGACCCACTCCCGATAGTCGGCATGCTCTAGCTACAATCGCCGGTGAGACCGCGTTCGCGGCAATGAGGGCATTCGAGTCACGTTCGGACGCGTCTGGGTTCCCGGAACAATTCACAACCACCTGCACCCCGCCCAGAAGATCCACGAACTGTTCCACCATAGATGGGTCCAATACCACACCCGACTCCAACAGCGAAGCGGCTACACGAGGCGCGCGGACCTCATCGACCTCGTGCCCTTCTGTGCGGAGCACCTCGGACACCACGGTCCCTACGAACCCCGAAGCCCCCACCACCGCGATTTTCATGCTCTCCCCCTGCAGATTCAAGCAGACATTCAAAAGGCTGGACCAACGGTCACGACTTAACTGGTCAACCTACTCGGAGGCATAATATCCGACACGTCCGAACTGCTGCCGCGGCACGCCTGCTAATTACCAAGCGATCAAGTCGCACTTAAAGCAAGTTATTTAGATCAGTCACCGATTCTAACTTAGCCTGTAGGCCGCCCCACCCGATGCCGACAATGTGTCCTCAAGACTTTTGACATCCACTATCGCCACCTCGCAACCTTAATCTGCGCACAATAGACGGCGCGCTTAAGTAGCCCGCAATTACAGGAATGATCACAACCGAAGTTTCCTTTGAGCGACTCGCAAAGCCACAAATGACGGCGCAAGAAGCGACAAGTCCTGCTACCTTCCAATGATCCCAGCCGGTTTCTTGAACCAAATTCTGGTAAGCGTGCTCGCGATGCGCCACCGTTAACGATCCACCACGTAGGAAGCGCTTAAGCATCGTGCTTCCAGTATCAGCCAAGTAAGGCATAAGTGGCGCTAGCGTTCGGATAACAGCCTTCGGGCAGAATTGCCCATCTTCAACCGCGCTCTCGATTACCGTCACAGCAATCCCAGAACCAATCAAGTAGCTCCCAACGTCCCCAAGAAACATCGACGCCGAAGGGACGTTATAAGGAAGGAAACCAAGGCCCATACCCGCGACAATGTGTCCCTGCGTCTGAATGCCCATGTTCTGTTCAACGTCTGATGCCACACACAATCCCCAAGCAATAGCCGTGCCTCCCGAGATCCCATTAATTCCATCCATAAAGTTGAATGCATTAACGATCGCGGGAAGGGCGAATGCGCCCGCCGCCGACCCGATTAGCCCCCCTGCTTTCGCTCCCACTATCGCGCCCGACAAGACCTGCGCCCCAAGTCGGGGAACCGCAGGAAGATCGGCGACGTCGTCGGCTCGCCCAACCCCGCCAAGAACAGTGATTGCTCCGACCCACGACGACGAGGGAGGCTGACCTCCGGCTCGGGCAGCTAGACTGCCGACCGCAGCCCCCACGGCGCAGGCAAGCCCGCCGCCGCGCGGAGTCGGAACAACGTGCGAAGAACGCTCGTTCGGATGATCGATACTCCGACGGCGCTGCAGCCACACACGAACTGGAGGTGCGGCGACCGCCGTGGCCACGGCGGTTGGCACGAAGACTTCAAGTACGCGATTCTTCATATTCTGAGACTCCCACTAATTCTTGCAGAACCCGCAATCAAACTAAAACGGACGTGCCACCCAATTCCGGCTCTCTGAGCCATCACATACGCAGGAGACGAGTTCTAACAGAGGTCAACTGAGCGGTGAAACGTGATCGAACGACGAAGTAACCAAGAATGCCCGCATTTCCGATAAGGAACAGAAGGAACGAAACTTCCCAGCGCCAGAAACCAGCCATCGCTAGCAATGCACCGATGCCCACCCAGCAAGAAACTAGCGCGCCGAGAGCTAAACGAGATCTTCCGGTTGCATATGCGCTAAAACGAACCACGGCCGAACTATTGAACGCAAGGAGACAACCGAACGCCAGTATATACAGATAACTTGCGCCTGAGCCGCCCCCAACTTGGATGAACAAGAACCCGCCACCGACAATTGCACTCGCGCAGAATAACCATCCGAGCAGGTAAGGAAAGAAGCCTCGGGACCGGGAAAAAATAAAATAGGTCACCGGCGACAGAAAGTTGACGACCTGCAATATGGAGCCGATCGTCAGATGAGCGGCTGGGCCCGAGGCGAAAACTAAGAACACCCGAGAACCCATATTGAATAGCGTCATCGACACCGCGTGGGGAATCAGCCTAGCCGTCCACTTTACCGCCCAGGATTCTCCTCGAGCGGCCCACAATGTCCAGCTAGCTAGTATTACGCCCGCGACCGCGTACATTATCGTCGACAGCAATACAAAACCCGGCAAGAGAACCAAGACGCCTACGACTTCTAATACGGTCACGATCCCGGTCGACCAAGCGGGCATTCTTAAGTCCGCCAGGAACGCGAACTCCCTCCCCACATCACATACCTTCTTGGCCAAGAACGCTGCGACGACTAGACCGAGCGAGGACGGGCGCAGGATGAAGTAGATACCTACCCCGCCAATCAGCATCAGAGAGAAAATAAAGGACCAACGGAGATGCGCGGGGACGCGGAACTCCTCGTTCCACGTGCGCGGCTGAAGGCAGGCTAGGGATATGCCAATGGCGACTACTGACTGAAGAACAAAAAAGCTTCCTAGCGACTCAGCTGCTTCTACGATGATCGCGATCTGAAACGCGGCTGATGCAATTACCGGGAATGCACCGAAACTCCAGAAGTGAAGACCACCTGGCAATCTTACAGCGCCCACTTGACGCCTTCCGCCTTCTTCTGACGTGCGTTCACCAGCAGCTCGTTAAGAACCAAGGCGCATACCAGGGGCGCCTGGTATCTGGCTGCGCTACCCAGGTTATGAACCGAATAGGGCGCTACCGCGACAGCGAAGACCAAGAACATTACCCCTCCTGAGAAGGCACCATAGCGAGAGGTTAGTACCAAAAAAAGTATCATATTCGCGGCTAGGACCATCAAACCGATAACCACGCCGTATAACTCCATTCCACCGAGGTCTAAACCAATCACGCGAAGCAATGGCGCAAACGGAAACGCACCACCGTCGCCGTAGGTCAGGTTTCCCGCGCTAAAGTGCGCTAGATTTTCACGGAAAAAGGAATCGTACAACTCGGTCCACCTGCCAATGGGAAGAAGGACCGCAGCCACAGCGATCGTAAAAAGGATGTAGAGAGCTACGAAGCTCAGGCGACGAGCGACAGGCAATAACGCAATAACGGCGAACGAAGGTTTCAGTGCAACAGTAAGTCCGTACGCGGGAAGACCAAACCACAGCCGCATTCGGTAGACCGAGCACAACAGAAGAAAAACAAGAAGTTCTTTCGACGCCACTGTCATGAATGCCAGACTGGTAGGCAGCAGCAAAAGGACAGATGCCACAACTGCTTGACGATCGGTCTTTAGCTCGACGAGTAAGGAACTAATAACAAGGATGGTCAGGGCTTCAACCAGGATGCGAGAAACCGGATTGCTGTATATCAAAGTCGCAACATACGCAAAACCAACTCCGTCGCCACGCTCAAAATATGTCGCCGCGCTTGATTCTTCGATGTACGAAGCCGTGTCTCCAAGGTTAAGACCAACACCGAAAGCGTAGAACCAAGCGATGTAAATCACTTTAACGACAATTACTGACCAAACAAGGGACTTTCGTAGGGCAGTTGCAGATCGAAATGCGCGTAATGCCCTACTTGGCCCCCGGCGGGTGTACTGAATTCCAGGAACATCGCCGAAATGAGCAGACCTACCTTTGCTTGAGGTCGTCACGCGTTTTCCCCTACCGCCAACTGAATCATGCTCTTCGAACACCGTGGTAGCTTACGAACCAGTCGGCAAATCGTTGTAGGCCATCTTCGAGTGTAGTCTCCGGAACGTAGCCGATGACCGACCGGAGAGCCGCATTATCGGCGAAGGTAGTGCGAACATCGCCCGGCTTGATACTTTCGAAGATCTTCTCAAACTTAATATCGTCTGCCGCGGCTCGGGAGAGTGCGCGCTCCAATGTCGCAACAAAGCTCGTTAGACTGACCGGTTGACTACCCCCGACGTTCAGAATTCGGTGCGGTAGCGCGCCGGACGGCGGCTTAGCTACCAAGCGCATCAGAGATTCAATGACGTCAGATACATAAGTAAAATCTCTTGAGAGATCATTCGCTGGATCGTTATTATTAAAAAGCCGGATAGGACGGCCGTCGAGGTAGTTCTTGGAGAAACTATAATATGCCATGTCCGGCCGACCCATTTCACCATATACCGTAAAGAACCGAAGACCGGTGGCCGGAATACCGTACAGATGAGAGTAAGTGTCAGCCATCAGCTCATTCGAGCGTTTAGTGGCGGCGTATAGCGAAACAGGATGCTCGACTGGATCGGACTCGCTAAACGGCACCTTCACGTTACCACCGTATACAGAACTAGATGACGCATACATCAGATGGTTTACGCCAAACTGCCGACATGCTTCCAGTACATTCGCGAAGCCCACAATGTTACTTTGGATATAGGCGCTGGGATTCTCCAAAGAGTAACGGACGCCCGCCTGGGCCGCCAAGTTAATTACAACAGCTGGCCGCCATTCGCTAAACGCTGCCGACAATTCATCCGCGCGGGATATATCCCCCTCCACAAAATGAAACTTGGGGTTCTCGGCCAGCGTACGGACTCGGTCGCGCTTTAAGGCAATGTCGTAGTAGTCGTTAAGGTTGTCTAAACCCGCTACAGTATGGCCAGCGTCAACCAAACTCTTGGAGAAATGGTAACCAATAAATCCAGCCGCACCAGTAACTAAGACAACATTTGCATTATTCAACATTGGGGTACTCCTCCTAGAGTAGGCACATGAAGTGCGAAACTAACTTCCTCTATTCACCCTGCCGGATAGAGCGTCGTAGACGCGCAAGTGCTCAGCGACAACGTCCTGAATACGGAAGAGCCGTTCGGCTCGTGCCCGACCATTCCGTCCAAGCGTACCTAGCAATTCTCTATCTGAAGTTAGCTCCCGCATGGCGCCGGCTAGCGCTTCAACATCTTGCTGCGGCACCAACAGCCCGGTGACTCGGTCCTCTATTGCGTCCCGGCAGCCCGGAGTGTCAGTCGTAATGACGGCGCGCCCAGCCGCCGCCGCCTCGATCAGCACTTTTGGCAAGCCTTCGCCGTAGTACGACGGGAGAACGACCGCGGCAGCCGAACGCATCAGATCGGGTACATCTCCCCGCTGACCCAGGACCGTCAGGTTAGGGATTCTCTCCAGTTCTGCTAAATCCCGCAGGCTCAAGCCTTCGGGGTTAGCTGGATCGGGCGCGCCCACCAGCCAGAACTCTGCATCCACTCCCTCGGATGCAAGGCGACTAGCCGCGTCACAGAACTCGATCACGCCCTTAGTGCGGATCAGCCGGGACGCCATCAGAAAAACCGGCGTACCACTAGGAAGCGGTGAGACTTCGTAAGCATCTACGTCAAACCCGGAACCCGGCAGTCGAACAACCTGCTCGCTGGCAACGCAACCGAGTCTTACGAGTTCCGCCTCATCTACGTCGTTCTGGAATATCACGACTTTGTTTTCACGTGACATAGCCAGCCTGTACAGGCTGCGAACCAACGCGCGGCGGACCTTACCGAGCCGCCCCTTTGCCACAAAAACGTGACCTAAGCCGGAAACTGCAAACACCACCCCCGGTACCCGAGTGAAACGAGCGACAAGGCCCCCAAGGAGAACAGGCTTAATCGTCACCAGGTGGACAACGTCTGGCCTAATGGATCTAATGAGCTTCACGTACCGGGCGAGAGTCAGGACTAGGCCAAACGGGTTCCACGAACTACGGTGTATAGGTACGTCATGGACAACGAACCCATGGCCGCCTAACTTCTCTGCATCTTCGGTAAGGGTAGTAGCCAAGTGCACCTCCCAACCCGCGGCGACAGCACCCTTTGCAATAGCGAGGCGATGCGAAAGGAAGAACCAATCTACATTAACCATTAGTAGCAGCTTCATCTGAGTTGCCTTCCTCCGATCCGGACCAACCCCGGATCCGCATGGATTAAAAGGTTTACCACCATAAAGCGGCGCGATCTAGTCGCGACCGTATATATCTCGACTGTAAACCTTATCGATCACATCCCTCAGCGACCCTTCCCGTCGGTTAGCAAGAATTAAGTCCGAGCGCATCTTGAATTCGTCCAGATCGCGTACGACTTCTGAGCCAAAAAACTCGGATCCCTCGTACACGGGCTCATAAACAATTACTTGAACGCCCTTAGCCTTGATCCGCTTCATTACGCCCTGAATAGCAGACGTCCGGAAATTGTCAGACTCTGCTTTCATCACCAGGCGATGCACACCGACCACTCCCGGCTCCAACGCCAAAATGTCCTCAGCGATGAAGTCTTTGCGCGTCGCATTTGCAGACACTACTGCGCCAATCAATGATTGCGGTACGTCAGCGTAGTTGGCCAATAGTTGTTTTGTATCTTTAGGAAGGCAATAACCGCCGTATCCAAAAGAAGGATTATTGTAGTGTGAGCCGATTCTGGGATCCAAACTCACCCCCTCTATAATTTGCGCAGTGTCCAGACCCCGAGACGACGCGTACGTATCGAGCTCATTGAAAAAGGCGACACGAAGCGCCAAGTAGGTATTGGCAAAAAGTTTTACTGCCTCTGCCTCGGTCGAATCGATCGTCAGGACTGGAACTCCAGGCCGGAGCGATCCCTCCATGAGAAGCCCAGCAAAACGTTCACCTGCTTCTGTCAGGTCGCCCACAATAATCCGAGACGGGTAGAGGTTATCTTCAAGCGCGTGACCTTCTCGCAGAAACTCTGGGCTAAAAAAGATCTTCGCCTGTGGGTAGATGGCCTGCAGTTGCTCTGTAAATCCGACTGGAACCGTCGACTTGATCACGATAATCGCAGCAGGATTCGCCTCGACCGCGTCGGCTACAGTGCTCTCAACTGATGAGGTATCAAAATACTGTTCTCGAGGATCGTAATTTGTCGGAGTAGCGACAATTACAAAATCGGCGCATCGATAAGCCGCAATAGCGTCGGTGGTCGCAAGTAGGTCGAGGTCGGCGTCCCTTAAGTAGGATTGAAGTTCCTTGTCAATCAGCGGGGAGACCTTCTTGTTTATGAGAGAGACCCTTGAAGAATCGACATCAACGGCTATCACTTGGTGCCGTTGCGCGAAGATCACTGCTAGCGACAAGCCGACATACCCTGCACCCACTACGACGATTCTCATTTAGCACCCTCCGACGAAGCCAAAGTTTCTGAATGTGACCGGGTCATACTTCGGCCTGCTCAGGCCACAGTTGTCCAAGCTCAAAATCGAAACTATCTGGATCGAACTCGATGTACCCGGACGCCGGATAGAAAGTCATCTCACCGAAATAGATTTTCCCAGCGACGGAATACAAATCCACGCGAACAAATGGGAATTGACTACTTAGCTCTTCGGCTATCTTGATCATCTCGCCGAGGTTCTCAGGCCGGGGAACGTCCACGGCAATGTTGGGAGTTCCGCTGACCCCCACGCCGGTGTCTTCCCAGTCCGTTGTGAGCATATTGAACTTCTGACCTGCGGCCCTGTCCACAGCCAGCAAGATGTACCTAGCAGAGCCGCCGAAACAGAAAAACTTATAGTCATTAATTCCGGAAAATGTGTTCTTCGGATCCTCGAGATATTGCTCGACCAAAATGCGCGGAGGTACCTCTTTATAGGCCCACTCTCGGCTCGCTGCGAAATAGTCCCGTTCCAGCCATTCTGTGAGCTGCCGGGTGAAGTCAGGGGACAGTTCAGCCTTATTCTCGACTATGATGTTGGTCCCACTGCCATTATTAGTTTTTACAACAAATTTATCAGGAAGACCTTCTAGGTCCAATTCTGTGGCGCTTGTCGTCGTAGCGTACAAGTCGGTCAGCAGGTGGGCGAAACCTCGCTCACGGATGTAGTCCCTCACCGCAATTTTGTCCGCGCAGATCGTCATCGCTGGGTCACGATGGTTGATCTTGTACCACTGTAGCCACTCAGTAAAACGCTGAGGGTGTCTCAATTCAAGCCAGCGTCGATGTTTGATCGCGTACTGAAGCCTTAGCATCATTTCGTCGGGAATCCACTCGAGATGCTTGAGCATTCTGAGCCGGGTAGATTGATTCTTGACTATTCGTTGGTATTCTTGCATCTGGGCTTCCTTCTTTGTTGACTTCCAGCTCTAATGCAGCCGGTGTCTCCGCCGCCTCTTACCGGCCTTAACGATACGCGTGGCAACTCAGCCAGTTTTTGACTTCATCCGGCGATGGGCTCGCGGGCAATTCATCTGCGGCGAGTCGTAGCGGTGGCACGCGCACCTCTGATAGCGCCTCATGTTTGTCGCCAACCACCGGAGCTTCGGAGTCGTCGAACAACTCTTCTGCCATTTTTTCGTTCTCTCGCAACCCCGTGTAGACAATTTCTATTTTCTTACCCGACTGCTCGATGAGGGTTCTTGCTACCTCGGCGATTTTGATCGGCTCACCCATATCTAGAACCATTGTCTTGCCGGTCTCGCCGACGACCGCGGCCTGAAGTACTAGCTGACACGCCTCAGGAATAGTCATGAAGAATCGGTTGACTTCAGGGTCTGTGACTGTGACGGGGCCGCCGTCCCTTATCTGCTTCTCGAATACTGTTAATACAGAGCCTCGCGAACCAAGCACGTTGCCAAACCTAACCGAGACGTACTTCGCGGTGGCCGCATCGACCGCTTTGGCAGCGGTGACCCTCTCAGCTATTCGCTTGCTGGTACCTAGGGCCGAACTGGGGTTAGCTGCCTTGTCGGTTGAGATATTGACAAACGTCTCCACCCCGCTCATCTCGGACGCATCCAGCAAGTTCTGCGTGCCGAGGACGTTTGTTTTCAGAGCTTCCTGGGGGTAGTGCTCAAGTAGCGGCATGTGCTTTAGTGCGGCAGCGTGGAACACAATTTGAGGTTTGCGTTCGGCAAAAATATCGAAGATCGAATCGCGATCACGAATTGAAGCCAGAATTGTGTCATCGCCATCGAGCATCGCTTGGTCATGGATAGATAGCTGCGCTGAGTGCAACCCAGATTCGTCACGGTCCAGCATCATTAATTCTGCTGGCCTAAACCTCACGATTTGCCTACACAATTCCGACCCAATCGAACCGCCGGCCCCTGTGACCAGGATCCGCTTTCCGCGAAGATACTCTGCGATCGCTGTCTGGTTCAGGCGCGCGGGTTTGCGCCCCAGAAGATCCTGCACGTTGACTTCCCGCAGTTCATCAGCCGCCACGCGACCGCGCATCATCGAACCGAGCGGAGGAAGCACCAGCACGTGCATTCCGGCAGCCTCCGCGCGGTCGCGAACGTCGATCAATTCGTCGCTGGAAAGGCTGGGGACCGCGAGCAAGAGCGTCGATGCGTTTAGCCTGCTGGCCACCTCTTCGAGCTTCTCCCTTCCGCCAAGAACGCGAACTCCTTCAATGACCATATTCCGCTTGTTGGGGTCGTCGTCAAGAATGCCGACAGGGTTAAACTGGGAATGGTCAGACCGCCGAAGCTGTCGTACTAGCTGGAGTCCACCATCCCCAGCGCCGAAGACGACTGCCCGCTCGGCATCTATTGCGGCACCCGCTCCAAACAATCGCTTTCGTCGTATGAGCGATCTGAGGACGAGCGCCGTTAGGATTGTGAAGGCCCCGGTAACGATTGTCGTGGAGCGAGGGACTTTATGGTATTCCCCTCCGATTATATGGCCGAAGAAGACCAAGACACTAGAAGTCGTGAATACAAACGTTAGTACGCTGGACTCCAGAACGCTGCCGGGTACATATCGGCCCCGGTACAAACCCGACAGCCATCCCACAATCCACGTTAGTATCACTAGCGCCACGAGCACAACGTAAAATTGCCCCGCTGCGAGCGACTCTGCCAATTGATCGACCGAGAAATCGTAGCGCATCCACAATGCAACAATTAGCATAGCGGTCCATAACGCCGCGTCAACAATCATCCATTGGGATGTCCTAAAACCTCTGAGCCGGCGGAACGAGAGTTTCCGTCCTTCAACTCGCGCGTGGTATTTCATCTCTTGTCCTCCAGCGTAGAATGTGTGCCGTACATTGGACCATGCACTTAGCGGGTTACCGAGTCGAGGACCTCT
Source organism: Dietzia maris (assembly GCF_014144855.1). Classification (GTDB taxonomy): domain Bacteria; phylum Actinomycetota; class Actinomycetes; order Mycobacteriales; family Mycobacteriaceae; genus Dietzia; species Dietzia kunjamensis. Next base: position 16,386 of record NZ_JAALDN010000124.1, read on the forward strand.
GAGACGAATAATAGTAGGTATCGTAGTATCCGGCAGACCCCTTCTTAATCGGCTTGTTGGCCACGCTCACTAAACCAAGTAGCTTCGCGTCGGCCTTGCCTAGGTTGTCAACAGCTTGTGAGACTTGATCAGCTGTAGTCCGATGCGAACGCACAACAAGCAGCGCGCCATCCGTTACTCGAGCGAGAAGAGCTCCGTCGGTAACAGGGAGCAACGGCGGTGAATCAATAATGACGTAGTCGTACTTCCTGCGAAGATCATTGATAAGCGCTCGTGCAGTGTCTGATGCGAGCAACTCCGAAGGATTTGGCGGCAACGGTCCGCACGCTAGAAGATCCACCCCGGCGTGGCGAGTCTCCTGTACAACGTCATCGAACTCGGCCTGCCCCGAGAGAACGTTGGTTAGGCCTACTTTGTCTGGCATGGAGAGATAGTCGACCACCCGTGGTCGGCGAAGGTCAGCTTCGATGAGTAGCACCGAGTTTCCCGCTTCAGCAAGTGCTAGCGAGAGATTGACTGCGGTTTCGGACTTCCCCTCCATCGCGACCGAGGAGGTGAGTACGAATACCCGCGGAGGCTGGTCGACATTTAGGAATTGCAGGTTTGTCCGCAGTCGGCGGAAACTCTCGGCTGCAGGAGAATGCCCTTCTCGGAAGGGCACGATGTGTTCTGCGTCGGCTTCTTTATCCTCGTTCCTTCTGAAGGGGATAGATCCGACAACTGGCTTTCCGGCGATCTCCTCTAGTTGCTCAGGTGACTTGACGCGGCGGTCGAAGACATTGAAGAGCAGTGCTATTGCCATGCCGGCCAGAAGGCCGAGAGTGAGCCCGATAGCTACATTTCGCTCGGTCTGTGGCGCAATCGGCTCGGTTGGCAACGCCGGGGGATTTACCACTGTCAACTTTGCCAGTGCCGGCCCACCACCGTCAGGAGTCTCTAGTGCGCCGATTTCTTCAGGGAGTACTCGCCCGAATCCTTCCGCCAATTGGAGCGCACGCTGGGGGTCAGAGTCAGATACCGCGACATTAAGCAAGACCGTCCTCGCATCAGCGGTTGCTGTCGTTCTTTCCGCGACTTCACGTGGACTGAGATCAACGTCAGACGCGGCGACGACCTCTGCAGCAATATCTGTGCTCTTGACCAGTTCTGCATAAGACTGAACCCGCTGCTGGGCGCCAAGAGAGCCCTGATAGGCGGCCGCCGCCGAGTCTCCAGCTGAGACGGTAATGTAGAACTGCAGTTTCGCCTGGTAGGTAGGAGTGGTGAGCAGACTCACGCCCAGCGCTAGGAGGCCTCCAAGAACGGTCGCAGCCACGATGGCGATCCAGCGGGCTCGGAGTACGGACAACAGGTCCCGCAGATCCACTCCAGGGTCCTTTCATTGAAGAATTCACATAAGTCACCAGGTCAGCCGCAAGGATCCGACCAGCCTTTGACTGTACTTTGCTGAGGCAATCCTCAACACACCTCGGCCGCTCGATGAGCATGGATTCACCAACTGCCGCCTGGGGCCGGTAGGTCGACTCCGATGAGCCTAGGGGTCGGCTGCGTATCGTTGTGAACGTGTCATGCCGATCTCCACGCCGTAAGTCGGCTATTGTTGTCATGGCACCCGTTCTGCTTCTGCTCCTTGCTGCCGGGCTTCTTTCTGCTAATGCCGCTCTGGACCCAAAGGTCGAGACTGCTGCTCGCGTGGACGCGATAGTGGTGGTCGCGGGCGTAAAGGACGATCGCTATGTGCACGCCAGGCGCCTCGCCGAAAGCGGTATATCAGACCGCATACTCGTCTCTCGTCCGCCCACATTCACTGGCCGCTACGCCACTGCCATCGACTCCTACTGCGATACAACACCGGTCACGCGAGACGGCCGGATCATTGGCATAGAGTGCTTCACTCCTGACTTCGATACGACCGAGGGCGAAGCCACGGCCGCTTCCAGAATCGCCCGAGAACGGGGGTACGAGTCGCTCCAAGTAGTGACCTACTGGGGACACGTGTCACGAGTGCGCACTTACTTCGAGCAGTGCTTCGACGGAAACTTATATGTAACCGATACTCCAGAACCCATCCAGATTTCTCGGGCGCGAGCGCTTCTTCACGAAACTGGCGGTTACGTAAAGACGTTCATCAGGCCCGCTTGTTGAGTGCCGAATGGCCTTCCTTGCGTATCGGTTACGAGAATCTTTCCGTGAGGTAGCGAGGAGGTCATCTTGAACCCCGTGCGATCAGACCTTCGCCTCCTTGTTCAGCCCCTCCAGGGTGGCAGGGCAAATCTCTTCCGTCCCTTGACTTTCCGCAGCATCAGCACGTCCTTATGCGCTCTCAGCGCACAGAGGCAGAGTGTCCGGTTACGCAGCGTGAGCCTGCAAATCGCCAGCCGATCTGTCGACCCCAGCGCCTCCCGCTTCAACACATACGCCCGGTTCGAGTGAGACGCCGGCTTGAGCGCGTACTCGCCACAAGAGGGCGCCGGATTCGCACCGAGGAGCTGAGAATCTCTGGACGATTGAGTCGCCGGGGCCGCGGAGGGGGAGCCCGCAGCCGCCGGCGACTCTGTCGCGCACGATGCAGGATCGCGACCAAAGGCGGTCAGCGTAGTCCGCACCGTTGCGGAGCCGGCAACACCTCGAGGGGGGATAAGGCTACGCCACCGACTGCCAGCGACAATATCCGGCGAGTGGCTACTACACAACTGTCAAGTTTGTATGTGTAGCTAACGAGTTGGGGCCCGTCAGGCCGGACCTCCGCCCCTTGTCCAGGCCCTCGAGGATCGCCGCGCGGATCCCACCCGGCCGCAGCAAGGTCTGCAGCGGCAGTACGTTCTCGTCCACGCGCAGCGCGCACAGGCGGGCCCGGCCCACCTGTTGATTCGTCAGCAGTGCGAGTCGATCACGTCCTATGGTCAAGTAACTCCGTATTCCCCTCACGAAGGACCACCATGACCACGCAGACCATCGACATCCCGCACCTGGGCGGCTCGACCATCGGCTACAGGTTCGGCCGCGACTACGACCCCTCCCTGCCCACCCTGGTGATGTCCAACTCCTTTACCACCTCCGTCGAACTGTACCGACCGCAGTTCGCTGACGAGGCGCTCAGTTCGCGGATGAACCTGCTGGCGATCGAGCCATACGGGCACGGCGCCACCCGCTCGCGATACCGGCACTTCACCTACTGGGACAGCGCGATCGCCAACCTGCAAGTGCTCGACGCGCTGGGCATCGACAAGGCATTCGCCCTGGGCACCTCGCAGGGCGGCTGGATCGTCACCCGGATGGCGCTGCTCGACCCCGACGCGATCCGCGGCATCGTCGTGGTCGGGACCTCGATGGACTACGAGAGCAAGGCCAGCATGGAACGCGGCTGCTGGGACGGCTCCGACTTCTGCAGCCCGGCGATCGACGCACTGGCTGCCCCCGTCGGCGACGACTGGGTGGTCGACGACGACTTCGTCCTCGGCGTCCTCGCCGCCGGCCTGGGCGAGAACGTCTCCGACGCGGAGAAGCAGTTCTGGCTCGACACCTACCGCGCCAACTATCGCGGCGACGACGGCCGGCACCGCCTGCGCACCGCGTCGATCAACCTCCGCGACCGCGACGGCCTCGAGGCCCGGCTCGACGGCGTCACTTGCCCGGTGCTGTGGCTCCAGGGCACAGCCGATCAGGTGTACTCGGTGGCCAACGCCCAGGACGGCATCACGCGGTTCACCAACTCCCCCTCCGCCGAACTGCAGATCGTCGACGGCGGACAGCACTTCCTCACGGCGTCCGATCCCGACACCGCCAACACCGCGACCCTGGCATTCGTCGAGAAGTGGAGCTGACGTCACCGCGCAGTGAGCGACTCCCCGACCGCCTGGATATACGCATACTCGTCCCCGAGCAGCAGCTGATCGGCCTTCGCCCGCCGGAAGTAGTGATGCAGCGGATGCTCCCAGGTGAACCCGATCCCCCCGTGCACCTGGATCGCCTCCTCCGCCGCCGTCATCGCCGCCCGCGAGGCCAACACCCGGGACGCCGCGGCGAGGTCGGCCACCTCCGCCGCGATCGGCCCGTCAGAACCCTGCTCGGCGCCACCCGAGGCGTCCAGCACGGTGGCTTCGGCCAGCTCGATCGCGACGAGTAGATCGACGAGCTTGTGCTTGATGCCCTGGAAGGAGCCGATCGTCCGCCCGAACTGCTGACGCGTCCCGGCGTACTCCACCGCCATCTCCAGGCACCTCCGCGCGAGGCCCACCTGCTCCGCGGCCAGCGCGATGAGGATCCGCGAGCGCACCCCCTCGAGACGCGACGCGACATCCGGCCCCGAGATGCGGCGCGCCGCGGCTTATTCCGGTCGAGTCCCGCGAATAGCCTTTCGGATAACCCGGTTCCGTGCCTACTATCGCGAGAAGGTTGATCTCTTGCGCACGATCCCACCTAGAACAGATCGGACCTACCGTGACCTCTGCTGTCGCCAATATCGCCGCCTGGACCTTCGTCGCAGAGTGCCCGATTCCAGAAGATATCGGGCCTCTGCTCGTTCAGGGTGAGCAGCCGATCGCCGCGTACAAGACATTCCGTGACTCGGCGATCTTCACCACCAAGCGCCTCATCGTGCGGGACGCGCAGGGCTTGACAGGCAAGAAGGTCGAGATCTACTCCCTGCCGTACAACGCGATCAATATGTGGTCGTCAGAGAACGCGGGGAGGATGCTCGATTTCAACTCCGAGCTCGAACTGTGGACACGGGCTGGCCACATCAAGATTAATCTGAACCGCGGAGTCGACATCCGAAAGCTAGACCACCTCATCGCGCATGTCGTCCTGAACGGGTAGCCTGTCGCAAGACCTTGCAGCTAGACCGACTTCGTGGTCGGAGCCTTCTTCGCCGCCATCTTCTTGGCCGGGGCCTTCTTCGCCGAGCTC
>NZ_JAALDN010000125.1 GCF_014144855.1 Dietzia maris
CGAGTCGACGCGCGTGATGATGGTGGGCGCCGTCGTGGCGCTGGCGGCCTTCTCGGTGATGGTGGTCGCGGCGGGCGTCGTGATCGGTGACCTCACCGGGGTGGCGCGGAACGGGTTCCTCGCCGCACACCTGGTGGTGACGGTGCTGTGGATCTGCTGCGCGGCCTGGCTCGTCCTCACCGCGAACCCGCGGATCGCCGATGCGCGTCGACTCGGGTTCGTCCTGGGCTCCCTCGCGCTGGCGAAGCTGCTCCTGCTCGACCTGGCCACCCTGCCGGGACTGTTCCGTGTGCTGTCGTTCATCGCCGTCGGCGCGGTGATGCTCGCGGTGGCCGTCCGCTACCGCAGGGAGACCGAGCCGTCGGGCAGCGGATCGCCGACGTAGACGCGGAACGCGCGCGGCTGGGCGCCGGACATCAGTACCTCGACCTCCGGATGGTCGACCTCGTCCGGATCGTCCGACGGCAGGCTCCACACCACCTCGCCGGCGTCGGTCAACTCGCGCAGTGCCTGGCGCGTGGCGCGGACCCACGTCACGTGGCGCAGGGCGGGCTCGTCACGCAGGAGGTGGTCGGCCAGGCCCTCGCGGTCGCGCAGGTCGACCATGAGACGCTCGCCGTCCGGGGCCTCGTAGGAGGTGCAGACGTGGTCGACCAAGACGGACAACGGCCACGACGGCCCGGAACCGAGCAGATCGATGATGATCATGCGCGCATCGCCGACCTGACAGGCCGTCGGTGTGGTGAGGACCTGGAGCCGGTCGGCGACGTCCTCGGTGATCTCGATGAGCTGAACGGTCATGATGAACCCCTGTCGGACGGAGACGGTCGACAAGAGGGATCGCGGCGCGGCCCCGAACCGTCCCGACTGTGACGTAGATCATATCGTAGACACGTGCGGGGCGGGTCTCGGCGGGATGACGATCTCGCCGAGCCGTCCGGCCGGACCGCCGCCGAGGAGCCGACGGACTGGTTAGGGTCGAGCGTGTGACCACCTCACAGACCGGACGCGCAGCCTCCCCGGGCGGGCAGGACGACGCCTTCTCGCTGTCCTACGACGGGTTCGACCCCGGTGAGGAGGGCCTGCGCGAGACGCTCACCTCGACCGGCAACGGGTACATGTCCACTCGCGGCGCCGCCGAGTGGGAGGAGAACGACGGGGTCCACTACCCGGGCACCTACGTGCACGGCCTCTACAACCGCGCGACCACCATGCTCGGCGGCGTGCCGGTGCACAACGAGGACCTGGTCAACCTCCCCAACTGGCTGCCGCTCAAGCTGCGCATCGGCGGCGCCGAGGTACTACGGCTCTCGGAGGTGCAGATCCTCGAGTACCGCCACCGGGTGGACCTGCGCTCGGCGCTGATGACCCGCCAGATCCGCTTCCGTGACCGGGAGGGACGGGAAACCGAGCTGGTGAGCCGACGGTTCGCGTCGATGGCCAGCATGCACCACGCCTACCTCGAGTGGACGATCACGCCGCTGAACTGGTCCGGCCAGGCGGAGATCGTGAGCGCGCTCGACGGGCGCGTCACCAACGACGGAGTGCCCCGCTACCGGCAACTCGAGAGCGATCACCTCCGGCCGGGCAGCACGGTGTTCCCGCAGCCCGAGGTGATGGCGCTCAAGGTGCGCACCCGGCAGTCCGAGGTGAACGTCGGCGTCGCGGCACGCACCCTCGTCTCGACCGGCGGCCGGGAACGCGAGGTGCCCCGCTCCGACTTCCGGACGGCGGACTACATCCAGCAGACCCTCCACGTGGAACTGGAGCGCGACGTCCCCACGACGATCGAGAAATCGGTCGCCCTGTTCACCTCCCGTGACCCGGCCACGGGGGACACGCTCCTGCGCGCGTCACGGTCGGCGTCGCGCTCGCGACCGTTCGACGCGGCGTACGCGCACCACCGCGAGTCGTGGGAGCGGCTGTGGCAGGCGTGTGACCTGCACGTGTTCGGCGACGACGAGGCCCAGCACCTGCTGCGGGTGCACATCAGCCACATCCTGCAGACGTGCTCGCACAACACCTCCGACCTCGACGCCGGCGTGCCCGCCCGCGGGATCAACGGCGAGGCCTACCGGGGCCACGTGTTCTGGGACGAACTGTTCGTCTTCCCGTTCCTGACCTTCCGGCTCCCGGCCGTGACCCGCAGCCTGCTCATGTACCGCTACCGGAGGCAGTCCGAGGCGCGGGTGGCGGCGGCGTCGGCCGGGTACGAGGGGTTCATGTTCCCGTGGCAGAGCGGATCGCTGGGCACGGAGCAGACCCAGGAACTCCACCTCAACCCGATGTCGGGGCGGTGGGACATCGACCTGTCGCACAACCAGCGCCACGTCAGCGCGGCGATCTTCTACAACGTGTGGCAGTACGTCACCCTCACCGAGGACACGATGTTCCTCGAGTTCCGGGGCGCGGAGATGATGCTCGGCATCGCGCGGTTCTGGTCATCCATCGCGCACTACTCACCCGAGCGGCAGCGCTACGAGATCCACGGCGTGATGGGGCCCGACGAGTACCACGAGAAGTACCCGGGCGCGTCCGAGGGCGGAGTGCGCAACAACGCCTACACCAACGTCTTCGTGGCGTGGATCTGCGACATCGCCGCCCACCTGCTCGACCTGCTGCCGGCGCCCCAGGCGGGTGCCGTCCGCGCCCGGCTCGAACTGCGCGACGAGGAGATCGCCCGGTGGAAGGACATGAGCCGAAAGATGTTCGTCCCGTTCCACGACGGGATCATCAGCCAGTTCGAGGGCTACGAGGAGCTGGAGGAGCTGGACTGGGAGGGATACCGCGCCAGGTACGGCAACATCCAGCGGCTCGACCGGATCCTCAAGGCCGAGGGCGACACCCCGGACCGGTACAAGCTGGCCAAGCAGGCCGACGCGGTGATGCTGTTCTTCCTCTTCACTGACGACGAGCTGCGACGGGTGTTCGGGCGTCTCGGGTACGAGTTCCCCGACGACGCCGCGCGGCGCACCATCGAGTACTACGACCGCCGCACCTCCCACGGGTCGACCCTGTCGTACATCACCCACGCGGGCGTCCTCGCACGCTTCGACCCGGACAGTTCCTGGGAACGGTTCAAGGTCGCGCTTGGCAGCGACGTGCACGACATCCAGGGCGGGACGACCCGCGAGGGCATCCACATGGGGGTCATGTCCGGCACGGTCGACCTCGTGCAGCGCTTCTACGCCGGGATGCGGGTCGAGGGCGGGATGCTGCAGTTCGACCCGAATCTGCCCGGAGGAATCGACGGGGTCTCGTTCAACATGACCTACCTGCGCTCGCCGCTCACGGTGACGGTGATGCGGGACGAGGTGGTGATACGTCACCGCGACGGCGTGATCGACGAGACCCCGGTGTGCGTGTGCGTGCGTGGGGAGCAGCGGATGGTCGAGGTGGGCGGCGAGGAGAGGTTCAGCCTGGAGTGACGCCCGGATCGGCGCGGCGCGCCGCCGCGTGGGCGTGCCGCCGCGCGGCC
>NZ_JAALDN010000126.1 GCF_014144855.1 Dietzia maris
CTGACGGTGCACCTGGCTCTCGGTGGTGCGCGCGCCGATCGCGCCCCACGAGACGGCGTCGGCGATGTACTGCGGGCTGGTCGGTTCGAGGAACTCGGTTCCCACGGGCAGACCCAGGTCGAGCACGTCGAGCAACAGCGTGCGGGCGGTGCGCAGACCGCGCGGGATGTCGTAGCTGCCGTCGAGCGCGGGGTCGTTGATGAGGCCCTTCCACCCGACGGTGGTGCGCGGCTTCTCGAAGTACACGCGCATGACGATCAGCAGGTCCTCGGCCGTCTCCTCCGCGAGCGCGGCGAGTCGCGCCGCGTAGTCGAGGGCCGCCTCGGTGTCATGGACGGAGCAGGGGCCGACGACCACGAGCAGGCGGTCGTCGCGCCCGGCGAGCACGTCGGCGACCTCGGCGCGGCTGCGTTCGACCAGCGCCTCGCGGGCCTCGCCCAGAGGGAGATCGCCGAGGATCTCGGTCGGCGTCGGCAGCGGGGAGTAGGACAGGACTCGCCTGTCGGCGGTCTGGGTGGGGTTCTCGGCGGTGACGGTCACGGCTGTGCACTCCTGGCGATGGGTCGTGGCGGGCCGGGTGCCGTGATCCTCTTCGGTGCCCTGTGCCTGTCGCACCCGGATCCGCCGTCTGGAAAGGCGGAAGGCGGCGACCATGGTGGTCACCGCCTCTGGGCTCCGGGTGTCGAGACGTCCGTCTAGCGGACGCGTGCGCTCGCGGCGCGGGCTCCACCCGGAGCCCACATAAAGCGCCAATATGCGCGAGCGATCGACATGGCTGACACCGTACCAGACGGGCCCGGGTCTGCCGGAGTCGCCCCGCAGCCCCACCCCCGACAGCCGCTCCCGCGCCTGGCGCCTTGCTCGCGCGCCTGCTCGACCAGGGCACAGCCGCACGCCGCCATGGCGTCTGGCGTGCACCGCTGCGCAGGCCAGGCGCCGTCGCGAGGGGCGGCTACGGAACCGTCCACACGGGGGCCCACCAGGGCACGGCACAACGCGACTGGATAAAGCTGGTGCCTACCTGGCGTCAGCGTTGCCAGGTGTGTGCTCGCCTTGCCACCTCGTGGATCGCATCGATCTCACGCAAGCCCAGGCGATGCGGTTGAGCCTTGAGGAATCGGCCGATCCCCCGTCGCGGGACCACGGCTAGCGCGCCGTCTGCAGGCTGGGCCTTCACCGTGAAGCCTCGTCGCGCGCCCACGACCGCGATCAACCCGATCACCGGCACCGGGAACCCGACGTGCTCCGCGAGCATTCGGGACGCCCGTTTCGCCTCGAACCTGCTGTTGCGGACATAGGGGACTCGTCGACCGTTCACCATGACGGTGTCTCCGCCGACCCACACCGATGCCTTCGGGTGGTTCTTCGAATTCACGGTGAACACGCCACCCGGGCCGATCACCACGTGGTCGATATCCGCACCACGCTCGCCGACGCGAACGGCATGGAGCACTCTCCACTCCGCGCCGAGCCTGTTGAGCTGCTCGGCGACGGCCTCCTCGCCGTCGGCGCCGATCCGCCATGCCCGCTCGTCCGTCTTCGCGTCGATCATCCGGGCGAACAGGTGACGCATCAGCCCCTGCGCCTCGCGCTCGGCCAGCGCCCGCTCACGCGCTGCAGCCCCGGCCCGCACATCCGCGAGGTCGTGCCAGCCGGCTGGCCCGGCCGG
>NZ_JAALDN010000127.1 GCF_014144855.1 Dietzia maris
GACGTGCGCGCCGCGATCGCGCTCCTCGCTGGCCCCGGCATCGGGGTCGCGGTCCACGTCACCGGCCTGGCCGTGACCGCGCGCCGCCCGGAAACCGACGCATGACCGACGTCCGTCTGCTCGCCCGCCGGGGCGGCGAACTCCTCGCCGCCCTCCTGGTCGCGGCCGTGGTCGGTGCCCTCACGTTCGCTGGAGTCGACGCGCTGCCGTTCGTCGAACCCAGCTGGCTGCCCGAGACCTTCGGCGCGACCCTCGCCGCGGGGGTCGTCATCCTCGCCGGGTGGCTGTTGCTGCGCAGGGCCACTGGCGGCCGGGCCCTGTGGCTGCTCGGAACCGCCGGGCCGGCTTTCCTGGCCTCCTCCCACCTCGGACTGCTGCTGAACGGCACGCCGCACTACCTGTTCGGCCTCGGCGGCGACCAGCTCAACCGCGTCGCCTACGTCACCCGCTTCGCCGACTCCCCCGCCCTCGCCGACCCCTTCTACGCCGACGCCGCGCCCTTCTACCCGCCACAGTGGTTCTGGGTGGGCGGGCAGCTGTCCCGGATCACGGGCATCGACGGCTGGGAGTTCTACAAGCCGTACGCCATCGTCACCATGGCCATCGCCGGCGCGATCGCGTTCGTGGCCTGGCGATGGCTCGTCCCCGCGCGGCTTGCCGTCGTGTTCGGTCTCGTCACCTCGGTCATCGGCGGGCACACCAACGCCTACGAGCCCTACTCGTGGATCCTCATCTGCCTGCTCCCGCAGGTCGTCGTGGCGACGTTCCTCCTCTGCGCACGGGTGGCCGCCGCAGCCGGATCCCGGACGAGCCGCGGACCCACGTGGCCGCTGGTCGCGACGATCGGCCTCTACCTCGGCTGGGCTGCGCTGGGCTACACCCTCATCGCGGGTGTCGCGGCGCTGATGGTGGGCCTCGTCGTCGTCATCCATTCCTGGCGGTACCGCGCCGATCGTGCGGTGGTCCTCGCCCTGCTCGGCCGCCTGGCCGCCATGGCGGCGATCTCCGCGGTGATCGCACTGTTGTTCTGGCACCGATTCCTGCTGGCCGCCCTCGGCGGCGCGGACACCGAACCCTCGGTGGCCAACGACTTCGCGCCCGAGATCGCCTCGCGGTGGCCGCTGCCGATGCTCGAGGTGTCCGCCGTCGGGCTACTGTGCCTGATCGGCGTGGTGTGGCTGGTCGTCACCGTCTGGCCCGATGGAGCCGGCCGGGCCTCCGAGCACGCGGCGGCGACGTTGCGAACGCGGATCGGCACCGAGCACGACACGGACCACGTCGTCGACACCGACGCCGACGGCCCTCTCCCCCCGGCCGATCGACGGCTCGTCCTCGCACAGGCCCTGGGCCTCACGGCGGTGACCGTCCTCGGGTGGTACGTGCTCTCGGGGCTGCGGGCGGTCACCGGCAGCACGCTGCTGCCGTTCCGGATGATCCCGATCATCACCCTCGTCCTCGCCCTGGCGGGCGTGGTCGGCGCGCTGACGCTGGCCCGGTGGGCCGTGCGGACCTCTCCCGACCGGTCCCGTGGCCGCGTCACCGCCGCGGCGGTGGTGGTCGCGGGCCTCGCTGCCGTCCAGATGGTGCAGCACGTCTCCGGGGAGGATGCGGAGTTCGCCGCCGAAGCCCGCGGGTTCCCCGCGGTGCCCCGCGACGTGCTGGACGCAGTGGACGACATGACCGGCGACCGGGCACCCTCGGACCTCGTCCTGCTGACCTCGGATCCGACCCTCTACGCCTACCGGCCGTACTTCTCGTTCCAGGCGCCGGCCCAGGCGTACGCCACGCCCGCCGGCCGGTACGAGGAGCGCCTCGACGAGATCCGGAGCTGGGCGGACACCGAGACCCCCGGAGAGCTGACCGCCGCGCTGGACTCGAGTGAGTTCCGCAGCCCCGACGTTCTGGTCCTCACCCGCGAGGGGTCCCGCCGCTGGGTTTTCCCCGCGATCGTCAACCAGATGCCCCGGGTCCAGAACAACGCGCGCGAGGAGATCGTCTTCCGGCCGCGGCAGTTCGACGATCCCGCCCGCTTCGACGTCCGAGAGGTGGGGTCGCGGATGGTGATCGTGCAACGCTGAGGCCCCGGCGGGCGCGCCGGGGAGCACGGGCCCACCCGGGCCCCGGCAGCAGAGACCCGCTATGCCCTCCGCAGCGATGCCTGCGCCGGGAACGGCACGACGATCTCGCGGCCCACGTCCTCCGCCGCGTCGGTGAGCACGGTGGTCAGCACGATGCGGTCGTCGTAGACGTGGGCGATGCGGACCTCGGTGTCACGCCCGTCCTCATCGACGAGGTAGCGGTCCATGAGGAAGCGGAGGCCGACCCGCTCGAGCGCGGCCTCCGCCTCGTGCCAGTCGTCGACCGGGCCCATCGGCCGGCCCAGCCTGTCGATCGGCACGAGCGCCGGCTCGGCGACCGTCATGTCGATCCAGCCGACCACCTCGCCGTCGTCGCGACGGTGCGGGATCCACGTCTCGGGGATCACCCGTGTGTCAGAACTTGCGGAACGTGTGCCCGAGCAGCTTCTTGCCGCCCTCGGTCAGCTTGCCGGCCCTGGCCGCGGTCGGGATCAGCGACAGCGCGTTGAGCCGCGAGGTGACGTGCAGGCGCGCGGCCCGCTCGGCGCTCTTCCAGCCGCGGGCGGCGAACGCGTCGGCCTCACCGGCGAAGAAGCGGGCCTCCTCGTCGAACCGCCGACCGTCGAGGGCGCGGACCGACGAGTCCGACGCCGAGTGCCGGCGGTAGAGGAACGCCAGCGTGGGGTCGTAGATCATGTGGCCGCCCCCGGTGATGACGTCAACCAGCAGCGCGAGGTCCTGCACCACGTCCAGACCCTCACGGAACCCGATCCGCTTGACCCACTCGGAGTTCCACGCCAGCGACGGGAAGTAGGTCCAGTTGCCGTGCATGAGCGAGGTCATGAGCTTCTCGCCGTGCAGCACGGTGCGGCCCTGCGCCTTGGGCTGGGTGAACGCCTTCACCGAGTCGGACAGCCCCCGGACGGGCGCGCCGTGCTCGTCGATGACGCTGACCCCCACCTCCATCACGGCGGCGTCCGGCACGGCGGCGAACCCGTCGGCCACGACCTGCAGGTAGTTGGGCAGCATGATGTCGTCGGCGCCCATCACCACGACGACCGGCGCGGTGACCATCCCGAGGCACTTGCGGTAGTTGCCGTTGGCGCCGAGGTTGGTCTCGTTCTTCTCGTAGGTCACCCGCTCGTCGCGCGCGGTGATCTCGCCCATGTAGCGGGCCGGTTCCGGATCCGGGTAGCCGTCGTCCACCACGACCAACCGGAAATCGCGGTAGCTCTGCGCCAGGACACTGTCCACGGCCTTCTTGAAGTGGTCGACGTCCCCGTAGTAGGGGAGCATCACGTCGATGGCCATCAGGGGAACCGCCGTCCTTCTCGTCACCGGATTGTCCGTCCGGTCGCATAGTATCGACCTCCGATGAGCAGTGACAGTGAGCAGCACCCAGGCGGCGACTCGGCGGGCCGGAACGAGGACGTCCGAAACCACGACGTGTGGCTGATCGTCCCGTGCTTCAACGAGGGCACCGTGATCGAGGAGGTGCTCCGTTCGGCGCGTGGGACGTTCCCCAACATCGTGGCGGTGGACGACGGTTCGGCGGACAACTCGGCGACGGCGATCCACCGCGCGGGTGCGCACCTGGTCCGCCACCCGGTGAACCTGGGCCAGGGCGCGGCCATCCAGACCGGCGTGGAGTATGCCCGCGCCCAGCCGGGGGCCCGGTACTTCGTCACCTTCGACGCCGACGGGCAGCACCAGGTCAAGGACGTGCTGGCCATGGTGGAGCGGGTGCGCTCCGAGCCGGTGGACATCGTCGTGGGCACGCGCTTCGGGCGCCCCCGCCGCGACGACGACCAGGTGCCGCTGATCAAGCGTCTCGTGTTGCGGACCGTGGTGCTGCTGAGCCCGCGCACCCGGCGGCTGGGTCTGACCGACGCCCACAACGGTCTGCGCGTGTTCAACCGACGCGTCGCGGAGGACCTCAACCTCCGGATGAACGGGATGAGCCACGCCAGCGAGTTCGTGGAGCTCATGGACGGTCGCGGCTGGCGGGTGGCCGAGCAGCCGGTCGACATCCTGTACACCGAGTACTCGATGTCCAAGGGCCAGTCGCTGCTCAACGGCATCAACATCCTCTCCGACGGGTTCGTGGGACGGAGGCTGCCCCGATGATCAAGGTCCTGCTCCTGCTGGCCGGCGCCGCGCTGGTCGTGTTCTTCCTGGCCAACCGCCGCAAGGCGCGCGCGAAGGCCGGGGTGAAGATCGGCTTCGTGCTGTTCGTCGTGTTCATGGTCTACGCCGTGATCCGGCCCGATGACCTCACCGTGGTCGCCAACGCGCTCGGGGTCCAGCGCGGCACCGACCTGGTGCTGTACGCGCTGGTCATGGGCTTCGCGTTCGTGACGGTGTCCACCTATGTGCGTTTCCGCGAGCAGGAACTGCGGTACTCGCGCCTGGCGCGGACGATCGCGTTACAGAACGCGGTGCGGCCCGATGACAAGGTCGACGCGGTGGTCATGAAGCCGGCCCCGGACGACGACGACCCGATGCGGTCCTGACCGCAGCCGTGGACGGGGGCGCGAACGAGGACGTCCGCGGCGAGGCCGCGCGCCTGCGACGCCGCCTCGGGGTCGCGCGCGGACGACTCGACGCGCTCCTCCAGGCCGCTGGCGAC
>NZ_JAALDN010000128.1 GCF_014144855.1 Dietzia maris
GCGCTGCTGGAGTGTGCGACCCCGGACGCGGTCGTCGCGGCGGTCCGCGCCCTGGACGCCGCGGACGTGCCGGTGCTCGTGTTGGGGGGCGGTTCGAACCTGGTGGTGGCCGGCGGCGACCTCGACCTGGTGGCGGTGGCGGTGCGCAACCGGGAGATCGACTACCTCGCCGGCCCGACCGAGGACCAGCTCGTCGTCCGCGCGGGCGCGGGCCTGACCTGGGACGATCTGGTCGCCGACACGGTCGCGCGCGGGTACGGCGGCCTCGAGTGCCTGTCCGGCATCCCCGGATCCGTGGGCGCGACGCCCGTGCAGAACGTCGGCGCCTACGGGGTGGAGGTCGCCCAGATCCTGCACCGCGTGCGCTGGTTCGACCGCGCCACCGGCGTCGACGAATGGGTGACCCCCGACGCCCTCGGCCTCGAGTACCGCACGTCCATCCTGAAGAACACCGACCGCGCCGTGGTCCTCGAGGTGGAGTTCCGCCTCGATCCCGCCGGACGCAGCGAACCGATCCGCTACGCCGAACTCGCCGGCCGCCTCGGTGTCGCCCCTGGTGACCGGACCGACCCGGCCGTGGTGCGGCGCACGGTGCTCGACCTGCGCCGCGGCAAGGGGATGGTGCTCGACGACGACGACTCCGACACCTGGTCCGCGGGATCGTTCTTCACCAACCCGGTGATACCCCAGGACGAACTCCCCACGGTGCGATCCCGGGTGGCCGCCAGGCTCGGCACCGCGCAGTCCGAGCAGATGCCCGCCTTCTCCGCACCCGGGGGCGTCAAACTCTCGGCGGGATGGCTCATCGAGCGGGCCGGTTTCTCCAAGGGGCATCCCTCGTCGTCGTCACCCGCTCGTCTCTCCACCAAACACACGCTGGCGCTGACCAACAGGGGTCAGGCCACCGCGGACGACGTGATCGCGTTGGCGCGCGAGGTACGTGACGGGGTGCGGGAGGCGTTCGGCGTGGAGCTGCACCCCGAGCCGGTGTGGGTGGGCTGCCACATCTGACCGCGCTCGGCGCAGCCGCGCGACCCTGATTCCCCGTTGCGGTGCCCACCCTGGCACGCTGGAGCCCGACCTTTGTGGTCTGTCCCGCCCCGTGCGCCCGATCCGGCGCCGCTCGTCGTTGGAGAAGCCCGTGGACCTGTTCGCGTATCCGGTGTCACTCGTCATGAAGTTCTGGCACTGGGCGTTGAGCTTCGTCGTGGACCCCGACTCCGGCATCGCATGGGTCGGCTCGGTGTTGCTGCTAGTGGTGACCGTGCGGCTGCTGCTCATGCGGTCCATGTGGCGGCAGCAGTACTCGATGCGCAAGATGGCGCAGCTCGCTCCCAAGATGAAGGAGCTGCAGCTCAAGTACTCCGGCCGCAAGTCCCCCGAGGACCGCCAGGCGCAGGCCAAGGAGATGCAGGAGCTGTACTCCGGCGCCGGCGTCAACCCCGCCGCCGGGTGCCTGCCGCTGCTGGTGCAGATCCCGGTGTTCCTCGGCCTGTACTACGTGCTGCTCAACTTCTCGCCTCCCGGCAAGTCCATCGAGGAGGCCTCGACCATGACCAACGGGGCGTTCCAGCCCGAGCAGGTCGCCTCCTTCCTCAACGCCGAGATCTTCGGGGTGCCCCTGGCGTCCTACATCCGGATGCCGCAGGAGGTCATGGACTCGCTGCACCCGGGGCTGCAGCAAAACGACATCCTCATGCTGGCCGTGCCGCTGTTCGTCCTGGCCGGCATCGCCACGTTCATCAACATGTGGAACTCCTTCCGCCGCCAGAAGGCGGCCAAGGCGGCCGAGCAGGCGGCGATCGCGCAGGTCGAGGCCGAGGACCGCGCCGGCGGGCCGTTCGTCGACGGCGAAGTGGTGGAGATCGACGGTGAGAAGCCCGCCACCGCGGCCGACGCCGACGTCGGGTCGGAGGGCGGCTCCACTGCCGCCGACCGCCGCGATGGTACGGCCGGCACCCC
>NZ_JAALDN010000129.1 GCF_014144855.1 Dietzia maris
TGCTTGCCGACACCATCTGCCGCACCGTCGAGTTGGGGGTGACCATCACCGACGCCGCCGTGGCCGACGAGCTCACGCACCTGTTCTGCTCCCCGGTCACACTGGATCCGATCTGCGCCGAGTGCGGGGTGGTGGGCCGGCTACGAGACCACATCGAGCGGCGGGTGACCGATCTGCCGATCGTCGGCCATCCCACCAGACTGCACGTGCGGGTACCGCGCTTCACCTGCGGCAACACCGAGTGCGTCACGCGGATCTTCCAGCAACGCATGCCGGCGTTGGCCGAGCCGCGGGCCAAGACCACCCGCCGTTGCACCCGCTGGATTCTGCAGCGCCTGGCGGTCGACCGCACCAGCGTGTCCGCGGTGGCCAAGGCCCTCGGGCTTGGCTGGGATTTGGTCAACGACCTGGCGGTCTCCGAGATCCGCACGATGGTCTACGACCAGCCCGGACACTTCGACGGGGTGCGCGTTCTAGGGGTCGATGAGCACAAGTGGAAGCACGTGCGCGGTGACGGCAGCAGCTCGTTTGTGACGGTGCTGGTCGACCTGACCCCGGTGGTGGACGGCACCGACCCGTCTCGCCTGCTGGACATGGTCCCGGGGCGTTCGGCGAGGGTCCTGACCGAGTGGCTCGACGCGCGCGACCAGGCGTTCCGTGACCGGGTCAAGGTGGTGACAATGGACGGGTTCGCCGGCTATCACACCGCCGCAGCCAAAGCCGTCCCCGAAGCGCGGACGGTGATGGATCCTTTCCACGTCGTGCACCTGGCCGCGGACAAGCTCACCGTGTGCCGCCAGCGCATCCAGCAGGCCACCACCGGGCACCGGGGCCGCACGGGCGATCCGCTGTACGGCATCCGCCGGACGTTGAACACCCGGGCCGAGCTGCTCACCGACAAGCAGAAGGCCCGCCTGTTCAAAGCGTTCACGGCCAACGATGCGCACGCGGCGGTGGAGGTCACCTACGGCGTCTACCAGCGGCTCATCGCCGCCTAGTAGTGCCCCATAGAGTGGTGTAACTCGGTG
>NZ_JAALDN010000012.1 GCF_014144855.1 Dietzia maris
GGCCGCCGCCGACTCGGCCTTCGCCCCGGGCAGCTTCGCGGCCATCTTGTCGCCGGCCTTCCGGGCGCGCCAGGCCACCCCGGGCTGTCCGGCGGTGTCGACCGAGGCGAGGATGAGCCCGCCGAGGAGCGCCACGTCGGTCGCCAGACCGGTGGTCTTGCGACTGCGGGCGTCCTTGTCGGACTCCATCCAGAACGCGTGGCGGCTGACGGTCGAGGGCACGTGGGCGGCGGTGAGCGCGAGCGCCGACAGGCGGGGGGCCTTGCCCAGCGCGAACAGGACGCCCGCGCCGATCTTGACCCCGGCGAGCGCCTTGACGAGCGTCTCGGTGTCCTTGGGGACGGGCGGCACCGATGCGGAGACCGTGTCGTTCACCGCCTGCTCGCCCTTCTCCACCAGCGGGGTGGCCTTGTCGACGAGCGGCGCCGCGTCGGCGACATGGGCCTGCGGATTGCGAAGCGTCTCAACGCCGTCGATGACGAACACCGTGGCGAGCATGGGTCGTGCGAGTCGTCGGATCATCGTTCCTCCTGGATAGGTGGGAGTGCGTGGTCGAACCTAGTCCGAACCCGGTGAGGGCGCCTCCGGTCGCGATCCGGGGCTACCCGTCGACGGACCGTCACCGGGGGGGTGTGCTGCGGCGATCGCACACGGTGGCGGTTTGATAACGATTGGATGTCGGCCCACAGGGCGACGGGGGCAGGACCCCCGTCGCGGTCACCACCCGCGCTCCCGCCACTCGCCCAGATGCGGTCGCTCGGCACCGATGGTGGTGTCGTCCCCGTGTCCGGGATGGACCACGACGTCGTCATCGAGGACGTCGAAGACCCGGGCCTCGAGGTCGTCCATCAGCGAGGCGAAGTCGGCTTCCGAACCGGTCTTCCCGGGGCCGCCGGGGAAGAGGGAGTCCCCGGAGAACAGGTGGGTGCCCGCGTCGGTGCGCAGGACGAGTGCGATGCCGTCCGGAGTGTGACCCCGCAGGCCGATCACCGCCAGCCGGAGGTCGCCGACCACGAGCTCGTCCCCGTGCGCGACATGTCGGTCGGTGGGGACGTCGATGCCCCCGGCGTCGCCGGGGGAGGCGATGGTGGTCAGGCCGAGGGCGGCGACCGTCTCGGCGAGACCGATCCAGTGATCGGCGTGGAGGTGCGTGGTGAGCACCTCCTTGACCCCGGGTGCGCGGTCCCTCAGATGGGAGATCAGCTGCGGCGCGTCGTTGGCGGCGTCGACGAGCAGTACATCGCCCGTCGCGGTCGACTCGATCACGTAGACGTTGTTGTCCATCTCGCCGACCGAGATCTTGGTCAGTCGGGCGGGGCCCACGGTCCAGCGCTCGCCGGTCAGTCGGCCTCCGGTACGGCCGGAGTAGCCCTCGGTGAGGGTGATGCGGTCGGGTAGTGACTCGGTGGGATTCGACATAACGGCAGGCTACCGACGTCGGGCGCGGTCGGTGGCCGGAAGCGTGTCGTACTACGTTGGTACCTTCGTCTGCGGGAACGGCAGCCATGCGGCAGGTGCGGCTTTCGCCACGGAGACGTGGCGGCCTCCCGACTCGGAAGGAGAACCCATGGTGGACCGTCTGGTCGTCCGCGGCGCACGGGAGCACAACCTCAAGGGCGTGGACATCGACGTCCCCCGCGATTCGCTGATCGTGTTCACCGGACTGTCAGGGTCCGGCAAGTCCTCGCTGGCGTTCGACACCATCTTCGCCGAGGGCCAGCGCCGCTACGTCGAGTCGCTGTCCTCCTACGCCAGGATGTTCCTCGGGCAGATGGACAAGCCGGACGTCGACTTCATCGAGGGACTGTCCCCGGCCGTGTCGATCGACCAGAAGTCGACCAACCGCAATCCCCGCTCGACCGTCGGCACCATCACCGAGGTGCACGACTATCTGCGCCTGCTCTACGCCCGCGCCGGGGTCCCGCACTGTCCCACCTGCGGGGAGGTGATCTCCCGACAGACCCCTCAGCAGATCGTCGACCAGATCCTGGAGGGCGAGGAGGGTGCACGGTTCCAGGTGCTCGCCCCCGTCGTCCGGACACGCAAGGGTGAGTTCGTCGACCTCTTCGCCCAGCTCGCCGCCGACGGGTACAGCCGCGTGCGGGTGGACGGCGAGCTGCACACGCTCGCCGAGCCGCCCGTCCTGAAAAAGCAGGAGAAGCACGACATCGAGGTGGTCGTGGACCGGCTCGCGGCGAAGCCGTCCTCACGGCAGCGGCTCACCGACTCCGTGGAGACCGCCCTGGGGCTGGCGGACGGCGTGATCGTGATCGAGTACGTCGACCTCGACGACTCCGACCCCGCCCGGCACCGCAGGTTCTCCGAGCACATGGCCTGCCCGAACGGGCACCCGATCGCGCTGGACGACATGGAGCCCCGCGCGTTCTCGTTCAACAACCCCTACGGGGCCTGCCCCGTGTGCGACGGTCTCGGTTCCCACCTGGAGGTGGATCCGGACCTGGTCGTCCCGGACCCCGAGCGGTCGCTCGCCGACGGCGCGATCGCACCATGGTCGGGTGGCCAGAGCGCCGATTACTTCCAGCAGTTGCTGACCGGCCTGGCCGGGGACATGGGCTTCGACCTCCGCACCCCGTGGCAGGACCTGCCCGCGAAGGTGCGCAAGGCCGTGATGGGGGGCGCCCCCACCAAGGTCCGGGTGCAGTACCGCAACCGGTTCGGCCGCGTCCGGACCTACGACGCGAAGTTCGAGGGCGTGATGTCGTTCCTCAAGCGTCGCCTGGACCAGACCGAATCGGAATCGCAGAAGGAGCGCTACCAGGGCTACATGCGCGAGGTGCCGTGCCCGGGATGCGACGGCACGAGGCTCAAGCCGGAGATCCTCGCCGTCACCCTCGCCGGACCCGGGGGCACGGAGCGCTCGATCGCCGACATCAGCCGCATGTCCGTGGAGGACTGCGCTGCGTTCCTGGACGGGCTCGAACTCGACCCGCGCCAGGCGATGATCGCCGGTCGTGTCCTCAAGGAGATCCAGGCACGGATGGGCTTCCTGCTCGACGTGGGGCTGGACTACCTGTCGCTCGACCGCGTCGCCGGCAGCCTGTCCGGTGGCGAGGCCCAGCGAATCCGCCTGGCCACGCAGATCGGATCGGGTCTCGCGGGCGTCCTCTACGTCTTGGACGAACCGTCCATCGGTCTGCACCAGCGGGACAACCGACGACTGATCGACACCCTCGTCCGGCTGCGCGACCTCGGAAACACGCTGCTGGTGGTGGAGCACGACGAGGACACCATTCGTTCGGCGGACTGGATCGTCGACATCGGGCCGCTCGCCGGTGAGCACGGGGGCCGGGTCGTGCACTCGGGCGACTACAAGGGGTTGCTGGCCAACTCCGAATCGCTGACCGGCGACTACCTCGCCGGGCGTCGTCAGATCGCCATCCCGGACAAGCGGCGCGCGCCGAGCCCCGACAAGCGTCTGCACGTGAAAGGCGCCCGGGAGAACAACCTCAAGAACGTCGACGTGGTCTTCCCCGGCGGCGTGCTGTGCGCGGTCACCGGCGTCTCCGGTTCGGGCAAGTCCACCCTGGTCAACGACATCCTCGCGACCTCGCTGGCCAATCAGCTCAACCGGGCCCGACAGGTGCCCGGCCGGCACTCCCGGATCGACGGCGTGGACGGGTTCGACAAGCTCGTCCAGGTGGACCAGTCGCCGATCGGTCGTACCCCGCGCTCCAACCCCGCCACCTACACCGGCGTGTTCGACAAGATCCGCACCCTCTTCGCCGCCACCACCGAGGCCAAGGTCCGCGGGTACAAGCAGGGCCGGTTCTCGTTCAATGTCAAGGGTGGGCGCTGCGAGGCCTGCCAGGGTGACGGGACGTTGAAGATCGAGATGAACTTCCTGCCGGACGTCTACGTGCCGTGCGAGGTGTGCCACGGGGCGCGGTACAACCGTGAGACCCTGGAAGTGCACTACAAGGGCAAGACCATCGCCGAGGTTCTGGACATGCCCATCGAGGAGGCGAGCGAGTTCTTCGAACCGATCACCTCGATCCATCGCTACCTCCAGACCCTCACCGAGGTGGGGCTCGGATACGTGCGGTTGGGTCAGCCCGCCCCGACCCTCTCGGGTGGTGAGGCCCAGCGCGTCAAACTGGCCGCCGAACTGCAGAAGCGGTCGAGCGGGCGGACGGTGTACATCCTCGACGAGCCGACCACCGGTCTGCACTTCGAGGACATCACCAAACTGCTGTTGGTCATCCAGGGGTTGGTGGACAAGGGCAACACGGTCATCGTGATCGAGCACAACCTCGACGTGATCAAGAGCGCCGACTGGGTCATCGACATGGGGCCCGAGGGCGGTGCCGGGGGCGGCTCGGTCGTGGCCGAAGGCACCCCGGAGCAGGTGGCGACCGTACCCGGGAGCCACACCGGCCGTTTCCTTGCCGAAGTGCTCCCCGGGGTGGCCGACGGGGAGGACGAGGACGCGAGGGAGTCCGTGGTCACCGAGCAGACGACGGGGAAGAAGGCGTCGGCGAGGAAGTCACCGACGAAGAAGGCTGTCGCCACGACGAACCAGTCCTCGAAGAAGCAGGCTGAGAAGACCGCCGAGGCGGGGTCAGCGGCGTCCGCGACGGCCAAGAAGACCGCTGCGAAGGCAGCACGTAAGGCGCGCGCCCTACGCTGACGGCTTCCCGGTCGGGGACGGATGGCCCCGGACCGGGGCCCGTCGGGTCAGCGCGGCGCGGTCAGTGGGCGGCGCGGTCGGCGCGGCGCGGTCAGTAGACCGGGCCGGTGAACTTCTCGCCGGGGCCCTCGCCGGGCTCATCGGGGTACGCGCTGGCTTCGCGGAACGCGCGCTGCAGCCCCTGTAGACCGTCCTTGACGACCCGGGCCTGCGGCCCCAGGTGTTCGGCCGACCCGGCCACCAGGCCGGCGAGGGCCGTGATGAGCTTGCGGGACTCGTCGAGATCCAGTCGCGGGCTGGCGGAGGGGTCGTCGTCGGAGAGCCCCAGTTTCTCAGCAGCGGCACTCATGAGGACGACGATCGAACGGAAGATGATCTCCTGTGCGGAGACGTCCGCCAGATCGACGACCTCGACCTCGCGGGCGTCGAGGTGCCCCTCGAGCAGGTTCTCGGCGGCGGCCTGGTCGGTGGAGGCGGGCTGGTCGGTGGTCATGCCGAACACTGTCCCACGGACCGGTCGATATCGTGTCGCCAGCCACCGGTTTGGGGGCAACGCCGACGACTGGTACAGTCAACTCCCGACTGTGGGAACCCGCTACGTAGTGGGTTCCATCGTCCAAGAGGAGCCCGATCTCCCACCATCCGACGCCGGAAGGCAGTTTGATGGTCACCACCCCGACGAGGGGCCGCGAGTGATCGCGGAAGTCTCGTCGTCGACGGGTGAGGAGTGAGAGGCCCCAGGCATCCCTGCCGTGGGGCCTTCTCGGTTTCACCGGCGTACCCGGTGTGGCCCGGGGTCCCTCGAGGGCGGATGCGCGACCGCGCCAGTGGTCGCGACAGAGCACCATCTACCGAGGAGGGCCCATCAGCGCCGAAGCACGTATCAACGAACGAATCCGTGTCCCCGAAGTCCGACTCGTCGGCCCCGGGGGCGAGCAGGTGGGGATCGTTCGCGTCGAGGATGCACTTCGTCTGGCCCTGGAGGCCGATCTGGACCTCGTCGAGGTCGCGCCCACCGCGCGCCCGCCGGTCTGCAAGATCATGGACTACGGAAAGTTCAAGTACGAGGCGGCGCAGAAAGAGCGCGAGTCGCGGAAGAACCAGCAGCAGACCGTGGTCAAGGAGCAGAAGCTCCGTCCGAAGATCGATACCCACGACTACGAGACCAAGAAGGGGAACGTCGTCCGTTTCCTGGAGAAGGGCTCGAAGGTCAAGGTCACGATCATGTTCCGCGGACGTGAGCAGTCCCGCCCCGAGCTGGGCTTCCGTCTGCTCCAGCGCCTGGCGGACGACATCACCGAGTACGGATACGTGGAGACCAGCGCCAAGCAGGACGGCCGCAACATGACCATGGTCGTCGCCCCCCACAAGGGCGCCAAGACCCGCGCCAAGGCGCAGGAGTCCAAGGTCACGGACCCCGCTTCCGAATAGGCACTCCGCCGCCCAGACCACGGACGCCCGACGTCCGCACACCCGAGGTCCCACCGGGCCTTCCGGGACGAACCATGTGAGGAAGACCGATCATGCCGAAGATGAAGACCCACAAGGGCACCGCCAAGCGCTTCCGGAAGACCGGAACCGGCAAGCTGGTCCGCCAGCAGGCCAACCGTCGCCACATCATGGAGAAGAAGCCCACCAAGCGCACCCGTCGCCTCGACGGCCGTACGGATGTCGCCCCGGCCGACGTCCCCCGCATCAAGCGGCTTCTCGGGCTCTGAGCCCTCCCACCACCGAAGAGACTTCCGGTCGCCCACGAGCGACCGGCCCAAACCAGTGAGGATTGATCAGTGGCACGCGTGAAGAGGGCAGTCAACGCCCAGAAGAAGCGTCGGACCGTACTCGAGTCCACCAAGGGCTACCGCGGACAGCGTTCGCGGCTGTACCGCAAGGCCAAGGAGCAGATGCTCCACTCGATGACCTACAGCTACCGCGATCGTCGTGCGCGCAAGGGCGACTTCCGCAAGCTGTGGATCTCCCGCATCAACGCCGCGGCCCGCGCCAACGACATGACGTACAACCGCTTCGTCCAGGGCCTCAAGCTCGCGGGCGTCGAGGTCGACCGCAAGGTCCTCGCGGACCTCGCCGTCACCGACCCGGCCGCCTTCACGGCGCTGGTCGAGGTCGCGCGCAAGGCGCTTCCGGCCGACGTCAACGCGCCGGCTGCCTGACACCCGCGAATTGACGAACACTCCGCCCGCACAGGGCACGGGACGACCCGCGGATCCGTTCACCGAACGGACCCCGCGGGTCGTTTCCGCATCCAAGCTCCACCGCGCCGCCGCCAGGCGTGAGGCCGGCCGGTTCCTCGCCGAGGGGACCAACTCGGTCGAGGCGGCGGTGGCCACCGGCGTCGCGGTCGAGATCTTCTGCACCGCCGACGCACTCGACCGGTTCGCCGGCCTGGTCGACGCGGCCCGTTCCGCCGGGATCCCGGTCTCCGTGGCGACCGACCGGGCCCTGAAGGGACTCTCGGACACGGTCACCCCCACGGGCATCGTCGCGTTGTGCCGCGCCGTGGCGCGCACGGCGACCGGGGATCCCGTCGCCGACGGGCCCGCGTCCGGGACCGAACCGCAGCCCCGGTTGGTCGCCGTCGGCCAGGCGCT
>NZ_JAALDN010000130.1 GCF_014144855.1 Dietzia maris
CTTGCCGGTGCCGGGCGGTGCCTGGACCACCGCGGTGCCCGCCGTGGCGAGGGCGTCCAGCAGGGCGGGCAGGGCGCGGGTGAACGGCAGCCCGCGGCCGATGCGGTCGAGATCGAACGCGCTCACGGCGCCCGGCCGCCGATCGCGTAGCTCATGGCGACGACCCTAGTGGCCGGGGATCCGGCCCGTTGCGGGGCGTTCGCTGACGGCGTACACGATCATGCAATCGTTCCCCGACCTGCCGCGTTGAACACTGGTGACGGGCCTCGTGCTGCTCCTGCGGTGCAGAGCGTCAGAACCGGCCACTACAGTGGTGAAAAACCGAGGAATGTGAGGTAGCACGATGTTCGAACGGTTTACCGACCGCGCGCGTCGCGTCGTCGTCCTGGCCCAGGAAGAGGCCAGGATGCTCAACCACAATTACATCGGCACCGAGCACATCCTGCTGGGTCTCATCCATGAGGGCGAGGGAGTGGCCGCCAAGGCCCTCGAGTCCCTCGGGATCTCGCTGGAAGCGGTGCGGAGTCAGGTCGAGGAGATCATCGGCCAGGGCCAGCAGGCGCCCAGCGGGCACATCCCGTTCACGCCGCGGGCCAAGAAGGTCCTGGAGCTGAGCCTGCGCGAGGCGCTGCAGCTCGGCCACAACTACATCGGCACCGAGCACATCCTGCTCGGCCTCATCCGTGAGGGCGAGGGCGTCGCCGCCCAGGTGCTGGTCAAGCTCGGCGCGGACCTCACGCGGGTGCGCCAGCAGGTCATCCAGCTGCTGTCCGGGTACCAGGGCAAGGAGGCCGAGGCCTCGGGCACGCCCGCGGGCTCCGGTGGTCGCGAGGCCGGGACCCCGTCGTCGTCGACGGTCCTGGACCAGTTCGGTCGCAACCTCACCCAGGCCGCCATGGAGGGCAAGCTCGACCCGGTCGTCGGTCGCGCCAAGGAGGTGGAGCGCATCATGCAGGTGCTCTCCCGGCGCACCAAGAACAACCCGGTGCTCATCGGTGAGCCCGGCGTGGGCAAGACCGCCGTCGTCGAGGGCCTGGCGCAGGCCATCGTCAACAACGAGGTCCCCGAGACCCTCAAGGACAAGCAGCTGTACTCGCTGGACCTCGGCTCGCTCGTGGCCGGGTCCCGGTACCGCGGTGACTTCGAGGAACGCCTGAAGAAGGTCCTCAAGGAGATCAACCAGCGCGGCGACATCATCCTGTTCATCGACGAGATCCACACCCTCGTCGGGGCCGGTGCCGCCGAGGGCGCGATCGACGCGGCGTCGATCCTCAAGCCCAAGCTGGCCCGCGGTGAGCTGCAGACCATCGGTGCCACCACGCTCGAGGAGTACCGCAAGCACATCGAGAAGGACGCGGCGCTCGAGCGTCGTTTCCAGCCGGTGCAGGTGCCCGAGCCGAGCGTCGAGCTGTCCATCGAGATCCTCAAGGGACTCCGGGACCGCTACGAGGCCCACCATCGGGTCACCATCACGGATTCGGCCCTGGCCGCGGCGGCCCAGCTGGCGGATCGCTACATCAACGACCGCTTCCTGCCGGACAAGGCCATCGACCTCATCGACGAGGCCGGTGCTCGCATGCGCATCAAGCGGATGACCGCGCCGCCGGACCTGCGCGAGTTCGACGAGAAGATCGCCGACGCGCGCCGTGAGAAGGAGTCCGCGATCGACGCGCAGGACTTCGAGAAGGCCGCCGGACTGCGGGACACGGAGAAGAAGCTCATCGCCGAGCGTGCCGAGCGCGAGAAGCAGTGGCGCGCGGGCGACATGGACGTGGCCGCCGTGGTCGACGAGGAGCAGATCGCCGAGATCCTGGGCAACTGGACCGGTATCCCCGTCTTCAAGCTCACCGAGGAGGAGACCACCCGTCTGCTCCGCATGGAGGACGAGCTGCACAAGCGGATCATCGGCCAGGAGGACGCCATCAAGGCGGTCTCGCGGGCGATCCGCCGCACGCGTGCGGGGCTCAAGGACCCCAAGCGCCCCTCGGGCTCGTTCATCTTCGCCGGCCCGTCCGGTGTCGGTAAGACGGAGCTGTCCAAGGCCCTGGCGAACTTCCTGTTCGGCGAGGACGACGCGCTCATCCAGATCGACATGGGTGAGTACCACGACCGCTTCACCGCCTCGCGGCTCTTCGGCGCGCCCCCCGGGTACGTCGGTTACGAGGAGGGTGGCCAGCTCACGGAGAAGGTGCGGCGCAAGCCGTTCTCGGTGGTCCTGTTCGACGAGATCGAGAAGGCCCACTCCGAGATCTACAACACCCTTCTCCAGGTGCTGGAGGACGGCCGTCTCACCGACGGTCAGGGACGCATGGTGGACTTCAAGAACACCGTGCTGATCTTCACCTCGAACCTCGGGACCAGGGACATCTCCAAGGCCGTCGGGATGGGCTTCCAGTCCTCCGACAACACCGAGGACGCCTACGAGCGGATGAAGCAGAAGGTCAACGACGAGCTGAAGAAGCACTTCCGCCCGGAGTTCCTCAACCGTATCGACGAGATCGTCGTGTTCCACCAGCTCACGCAGGAGCAGATCGTCCAGATGGTCGACCTCATGGTCAGCCGTGTGGGCGTGGCGCTCAAGGCCAAGGACATGACCATCGAGGTCACCGATCGGGCCAAGCAGCTGCTGGCCAAGCGGGGCTTCGACCCGGTCCTGGGTGCGCGGCCGCTGCGTCGCACCATCCAGCGCGAGATCGAGGACACGCTCTCGGAGAAGATCCTCTTCGGCGAGGTCGCGGCCGGCGAGCTGGTCACGGTCGACGTCGAGGGCTGGGACGGTGAGTCCGACAAGACCGAGGACGCGAAGTTCACCTTCTCGGGCGCCCCGCGTCCCGACGCCCCCGCGGACCGCGAGGGCGAGGCGATCACGGCGAGTGTCGCTCCCACCGGCGAGGCCGGCCCGGGTGACTCGCTCCCGCCGAGCACCGGTGGCTTCGGCGGCGGTTCGACCGGCGGGCCCTCGGGCACCGGCGGCGGGGCGGCTCCCGCCACCACCTGATCCGGTGCCGGTCCGATCGGACCGGGTGACGCAGAGCCCGAGCGGCTGACGCAGAGAACGACCCCCGCCACGAGGCGGGGGTCGTTCTCGTTCTCCCCGCTCGGGAACGGGGCGGCTGTGTCAGGCGGAGGGGGTCAGGCGGAGGGTGTCAGGCGGAGGGTGTCAGGCGGAGGGCTTGACGTCCATCACGACGTCGAACTCCAGCAGGTTCGCGCCCTCGGCGACGGGCTTGCCGTGCTCGCCGGCGTGGGCGGCCCGGGCGTCCCCGTCGCGCCACGCGGCAAAGGACTCCTCGTCCTCCCAGGTGGTCACCACGAAGTAGCGGGTCTCGCCGCCGGTGGGGCGCAGCAGCTGGAAACCGAGGAATCCGGGCGAGTTCTCGACGGTGTGCGCCCGCTCGGAGAAGCGGCGCTCGAGCTCGGCGCCGGCCTGCGGCGGGACGTTCAGGGCATTGATCTTCACGACGGCCATGGGCCGAGCCTACCCAGGCGGGCCTACGCGGGAAGTGAGTAGTGCTCGCCGACGCGGACGACGAGCCCGTCGCCGAGCAGCGAGTCCAGTGCCCGGTCGCGCTGGGTCGCGTCGGGCCACACCGCGTCCAGGGCGCTGCGGGCGGCGGTACCGTCGCCGTCGCGCAGGACGTCCAGCAGCAGCCCCCGCACCTGCCGGTCGCTGCCGGCG
>NZ_JAALDN010000131.1 GCF_014144855.1 Dietzia maris
GAGACGCCGCGGCCGTTCGCGCGGCGTCCTCGAGCGTGAGCTGCGGGACAAGGGCGTGGCCGAGGCGCACATCGCCCGGGCGGTCGGCGAGATCGACGAGTCGGATGACCGCCGGCAGGCCGCCGAACTGGTTCGCGGTCGGCTGGATCGCCGGCCGCGCGCCGCTCTGTCCGGGCCGGACGTGCAGGGCGAGCGGCGCAGGCTCATCGCGTTCCTGGCCCGGCGGGGTTATCCGACGGGGTTGGCCGTGAAAGTCGTGGACGCCGAATTGGCGGCCCACGCATCGCCCTGAGTACCCTGGCCTGCGTGGATACTCTCGTGACCGACCTGCAGGCGGCGGCGCAGGACGCGCATGCCGAGGGCGACGCCCGCCGGACCTACCAGGTTCGCACCTTCGGATGTCAGATGAACGTCCATGACTCCGAGCGTCTGTCCGGGGTCCTCGACGCCGCGGGGTACGTCCCCTTCGTGGGCGACGCCGATCCGGCCGGAGGTCACCTTCCCGATCTGGTCGTGTTCAACACCTGCGCGGTCCGGGAGAACGCCGATAACCGGCTCTACGGCACCCTCGGTCATCTGCGGCCGTGGAAGGACTCGAACCCCCGCCTGCAGATCGCCGTCGGGGGGTGCCTCGCGCAGAAGGACAAGGACGTCGTCGTCTCCCGCGCACCGTGGGTCGACGTCGTGTTCGGCACCCACAACCTCGGACACCTGCCGACGCTCCTCGACCGCTCCCGCCACAACGAGCGGGCCGAGGTGGAGATCGCCGACTCCCTGCAGCACTTCCCCTCGACCCTGCCCGCCACCCGCGAGTCCTCGTACGCCGGGTGGGTCTCGGTGTCCGTGGGATGCAACAACACCTGCACGTTCTGCATCGTTCCGTCCCTGCGCGGCAAGGAGGTCGATCGTCGGCCCGGCGAGGTACTGGCCGAGGTGCAGGCGCTCGCCGACGAGGGCGTACTCGAGGTCACGCTGCTCGGCCAGAACGTCAACGCGTACGGGCGGTCCTTCCACGACCCCGACGAGCCCTCTGATAAGGGAGCCTTCGCCTCACTATTGCGGGCGGCCGGCCGGGTCGAGGGGATCGAACGGATCCGCTTCACCTCGCCGCACCCGGCGGAGTTCACCGACGACGTGATCGAGGCCATGGCCTCCACACCCACCGTCTGCCCGCAACTGCACATGCCGCTGCAGTCCGGGTCCGACCGCGTCCTGCGCGCCATGCGACGCTCCTACCGGTCCGAGCGCTTCCTCGGGATCATCGAGCGCGTCCGCGCGGCCATGCCGCACGCGGCCATCACCACCGACATCATCGTCGGGTTCCCCGGTGAGACCGAGGAGGACTTCCAGGCCACCCTCGACGTGGTCGAGAAGGCGCGGTTCTCCAGCGCGTTCACCTTCCAGTACTCGCCCCGCCCGGGGACCCCCGCGGCCACCATGGAGGACCAGATCCCCAAGACCGTGGTCCAGGAACGCTACGAGCGGCTGATCGAGCTCCAGGAGCGCATCACGCTCGAGGAGAACCAGAAGCAGGTCGGGCGCGTCGTCGAGCTCCTCGTGACCGCCGACGAGGGCCGCAAGGACGCGGCCACCGCCCGGATGACGGGCCGGGCCCGCGACGGTCGGCTCGTACACTTCGCCCCCATCGGCGACCACGCCGACCGGGTGCGTCCGGGAGATGTGGTGACCACCCGCGTCACCGCCGCGGCCCCGCACCACCTGCTCGCCGATGACGGGGTGCTCAGCCACCGAGCAACCCGGGCCGGCGATCGTCACGAGGCGGGCCACAAGCCCGAGACCCCGCCCATCGGGGTCGGGCTCGGGCTTCCTACGCTCCGGCGCGACACCGTCAGCGCCCCAGTCACCACCGAGAAGGGATGCCCCACGTGAGCACCGACGAGCGCCCCGATCCGATCGCGGGGATCATGGAAGTCACCCGGAACGCGGAATCGGAGATGCGGGACCGTGACCGCGTCCTCGGGCGCACCCTCGTGATCGGGCGGGCCTACCTGGCGTCCGCCGTCCTCATCGTGCTGTTGGCCGTGGCCCTGGCCCTGCCGCACAGCGAGGGGGTGCGGGGACTCGACGTCCTGTTCTTCACCGACGTGGCGCGTGAGCAGTACACGACCCTGCCGTCCCATCTGTTCGTCCTGCTGTACTCCGTGGGCACCATCGCGTTCGGGGCAGCGATGATCATGACGCAGAAGTGGTGGGCCGCCGGGATCGCCTGGAGCGCGACGTGCGTGTCCGCCGTGTACGGCGTGCTGGCGATCTGGCTCCGCCAGTCCGGTCGCGGCCCCAATCCCGATGTGCAGGACTTCGGCGGGCCCGGCATCGGCCTCTACGTCAGTGAGATCATCGTGTTCGCTCTGGTGATCACGCTGGCGAGTGTGCTGTGGGCGCGGACCCCGGAGCAGATCACGCTCGAGGAGAACGCCCGTCACGGAGACGGGCGCTGAACCGACCTCCCGGACGTCGCGCCGTCTGATGACCGGCGCGAGAAGAGCCCGGCCCCGTCGTGACGGGCCGGGCTCTTCTCGTCTGCGGGTTCTCGTCGCCCGTCGGCGGGTGGCCGCAGGTGGGGTGCGTCAGCGGGTGGCCGCCGGTGGGGCGCGTCAGCGGGTGTCGACCGCCTTCTCGGCTGCCTCCGCCCACTCCTTCCACTGGGCGGCCTGGGCCCGTGCGCTCTCGGCGTCCTTGTTCTTGCCCGCAGCGTCCGCCTTCGCGGCCTGCTCCTCGAAGTCATGGACCCGGTCCCAGAACTGGCCGGCGCGGGCCTTGGCCTCCGGGTCGGTACGACGCCATTCCGTGTCCGCCGCATCGGCGACACGCTTCTCCAGGGCCCGAATACGCCCCTCCAGCTGACCCATCCGCTCGCGCGGGACCTTGCCGATCTCCTCCCACCGCGACTGCAGCTGCCGAAGAGCGGACCGGGCGGCGCCCAGGTCGGCCGCAGGATCGATCCGGCCCTCGTACTCGGCGAGCAGGGCCTCCTTGGCCTGGGCGTTGGTCTCGAACTCGGCGTCCCGTTCCGCAGCGGCGGCGTGGCGGGCGTCGAAGAACGTGTCCTGGGCCGCCTTGAACCGCTTCCACAGGGCCTCATCGGCATCCCGCGGGGCCCGGCCGGCGGCCTTCCACTCGTCCATGAGACGACGGAACGCCGTGGCCGTGTCGTTCCAGTCGGTGGACCCGGACAGGGCCTCCGCCCTCTCCACCAGGTCCTCCTTGACCTTCTTGACCGAGGCGCGGTTGCGGTCCAGTTCGGCGAAGTGCGAGCCCCGGCGACGGTTGAACGCCTCCCGGGCCTTGGAGAACCTCTTCCACAGGGCGTCGTCCGTCTTGCGGTCGATACCCCGGATCGTCTTCCACTCCTCGAGGATCTCGCGCAGACGGTCCCCGGCGGACTTCCACTGAGTCGACGACGCCCCGATCTCCTCGGCCTCGTCCGCCAACGCCTCCTTCCGGGCGATCGCGGCCGCCCGCTGCTCGTCCTTGCGCTGCTTCGACACGGCCTCGACCTCGCCGGAACGCTCGATCACCGCAGCCACACGCGCGGCGAGAGAATCGAGATCGCCCACGGCGGCGGCGGTGGGGATCTGTTCCGCCAGGGTCTCCGCCGAGGCGCGGGTCTTCCTGGCGTCCTGCGGATGGGACTCGAGACGGGTCTCGAGCAGAGCGACCTCGGCGGCGAGGTCATCGAAGCGCAGACCGAAGTGCGCGAGGCCCTCCTCGGGAGCACCGGCCTGCCACGACCCGACCTGACGCTCACCGTCGGAGGTCCGGACGAACACCGCGCCCGACTCGTCGACGCGACCCCACTGCGACGGGTCCGAGGCGCGCGTGACCCCTGGGGTACCCGCGGGGGTCGGCCGCGGTGCCACCTTGCGTGCCAGCGCGGCGGGGGATGGCGCACCCGGCCTCGGACCGGGGATCGGGGTCGCTCCGCCCGAACTCGCTCCGCCCGAACTCGATCCGCCCTGGGCGGTGGGTGACTGCTCGGTCATGTCGTCCTCGTTTCCTTCTGCCGCGTGTCACGGCACCATCACCGGGATCGCACCGGTCATCGCCTCGCCGCCCCGTTTCGAGGAGACGGCATCCTCCTAGTGTGTACCAACCTCCGCCCGGGTGTCCGGCGTATCCCCGCGGTATCCCCGGACGGGTCCGTTCCGCGGTGTCGGGGGCGGTCAGTAGGGTTTCCGGGTGTGAGCCCCTCTGTCGTCCTGGTCCCCGGAGCGCCGGTCCTCGTGCCGGAGCTGTCCGGCTCTGCGGTCGCCGAGACCGAGAGCGGGGTGGCCGCGATATGCGAGATGCTCCGCCGGGCCGGGCGCGGCGCTGCACGGGTCGTCGTCCTGGGGACCGACCGCGCGGGCAGAGGTCTCGGGGACATGCGCTCCTCGCTCTCCAGGTGGGGGGTCGACGTGCCCGTGGGTCCGCCCGGTTCCCCGCCGGCGCCGCAGGGGGCGGTTCCCGACCCGGCGTTGATCGCCTGGTGGCTGCTCGACCTGGCGGGTATCGACCTCCCGAGGAGGTTCATCGGCGTGACCGGGGGAGCGCAGCCCACCCCCACGCCGGTGTCGGACGACCTCGTCGTCGTCGTCGCCGACGGCCCCGCCTCCCTCACTCCGCGAGCTCCCGTCCCCGAGGATCCCCGCGGTATCGCCCTCGACGAGGAGCTGACCCGATGGCTGCGCAGCTCCGGCGAGCTCCCGGACCCCGGCGAGCCGGTGGCCGACGAGATCGGCTGGTGGAGCCGGCCCGCGTGGCGCGTCCTGGCGGACCTCGTCGCGGACCGCACGGCTGTCGAGGCCCTGTCCTGGGCGCCATTCGGGGTGGGGTATCACAGCGCGTGGTGGCCACCGGAGGCCGCCGCGAATGCCACGGTGGTCGTCGACGCGCCGGCCGCCACTCCCGGCGAACCCGGGGCACCGTCATGACCGGGCGTGTTCCCGTCGCCGTGATGGGGCCGACCGGGACGGGGAAGTCCGAGCTGGCGCTCGGCCTCGCCGAGCGACTCGGCGGGGAGATCGTCAACTGCGACGCCATGCAGCAGTACCGCGGGATGGACATCGGGACCGCCAAGCTCGCGCCGGCTCAGCGGCGCGGGATCCCGCACCACCGGCTCGACGTGCTGGACGTCACCGAGACCGCCAGTGTCGCGGACTTCCGTACCGAGGCGGAACGTGAGATCTCCGAGATCCGCGATCGCGGCCACGTGCCGATCCTGTGCGGGGGGTCGATGATGTACATCCAGGCGCTCGTGGACGGGTGGTCGATACCGGACACGGACCCGGAGGTCCGGGCCCATTACGAACGTCGCCTCGAACAGATCGGGGTGCAGGCCCTGCACGCCGAACTCGCCGAGGTGGACCCCGAGGCCGCGCAGACCATCCTCCCCAGCGACCCCAGGCGCACCGTGCGCGCGTTGGAGGTCGTGGAACTCACCGGGAAGCCGTTCTCCGCCTCCCGACCGACGATCGGGGAGCCGCGCTGGGGCACGCGCATGCTGGGCCTGCGCTGCGGTCTGCCGGAACTGGACGAGAGGCTGACGACGCGTACGGCCGCGATGTTCGCCGACGGGCTCGTCCCGGAGGTCCGCCGGCTCGTGGGAGTCGGACTGCTCCGGGGCGTTACCGCACGACGCGCGATCGGTTACGCCCAGGTGCTCGACGAGATGGACGCACAGCAGCGGATCGACGACGCCGGGGCGGCCCGCGCCGAGGAACGGACGGTGATCGGGACCCGCCGCTACGTCCGGCGCCAGCGGTCATGGTTCGGCCGGGATCACCGGATCCGATGGATCGACACCGACACCCACGGACGCGACGCCCACACACCCCGCCCGCTCGAGGCCGCGCTGGGGATCCTCGGGGAGGGCCGACCGTGAGCAGCCCCGGATCCGGGCGCCCGCGGGTCCAGTCCGTCGACCGGGCCTTCGACCTACTCGACGCGCTGAGCATCCGCGGGGGCCGGGCGAGCCTCGGGGACCTGGTCTCCGACACGGGCCTGGCGGCCGCCACCGTCCACAGGCTGTGCGGCACCCTCGCGGAGAGCGGTCACCTCCGGCGCGACGCGGGCCGCGACTATCTGCTGGGACCGCGTCTCCAGCGGATAGGCGACGTCGCCGGACGCGCCACCGCGTCCTGGGCCGTGCCGGTGCTCACCGCAGTGGTCGAGGGCACCGGGGAGACCGCCAACCTCGCCGTCCGGGAGGGCGACGGGGTCGTCTACCTCGCCCAGGTGCCGTCCCCACACTCGATGCGGATGTTCACCGAGGTGGGACGACGGGTGGACGTGCACTGCACCGCGGTGGGCAAGGCCCTGGTCGCGGGCGACGACGACGACGAGGTCCGCAGCATGCTCGACAGGGCGGGCATGCGCCGCTTCACCGACTCGACCATCGTCGACCCCGACAGATTGATCGAGGAGCTGCGTGTGGTGCGACAGGCGGGGTTCGCCACCGATGAGTCCGAGCAGGAGGAGGGCGTCCGCTGCGTCGCCATCGCGGTGGGTACCGGGGACGCCGCCTTCGCGGTGTCGGCATCCGGGCCCGAGGCCAGGTTCACGCGCGATCGCCGCGACGCCGCCGTCGCGATCCTTCGTGCGGCCGTGGCCGGGCTCGTCCCCTGACCTCCCGCCCTCGAGCGTGCCCACCCGCCGGAGCCCACGGGACCCTGGGCCGGACGCCATCGGGCCCGGAGCCGGACGCTTCTGGCCGTGACAGCGACGAATCCGCCACCCACCGCCCGGATCCGGCCCCACTGGCGCGGGATCGGAGGTCGGGCGGAGGTGGCGGATTCCGCGGCGGGTCGGCGGGTCGGCCGGCGCCGGTCTAGCCCGCGTTGGCGGCCTTGAATTCGCGACGACGGCGATGCAGGATCGGCTCGGTGTAACCCGACGGCTGCCTGGTGCCCTCGAGAATCAGTTCCCGGGCCGCCTGCCAGGCGATGGACTTCTCGAAGTCCGGTGCCATGTTCCGGTAGGCGTCGTCGCCGGCGTTCTGTTTGTCGACGATCTCGGCCATCCGGCGCAGCGAATCCTCGACG
This sequence comes from Dietzia maris, assembly GCF_014144855.1. GTDB lineage: Bacteria > Actinomycetota > Actinomycetes > Mycobacteriales > Mycobacteriaceae > Dietzia > Dietzia kunjamensis. The sequence continues at coordinate 7,044 of NZ_JAALDN010000131.1, forward strand.
TCGTCGGCGGTGATGATGTCGTGGCGGATCCAGTTGGCCAGCATCTGCGAGGAGATCCGCAGGGTGGCGCGGTCCTCCATGAGGTTGACGTCGTGGATGTCCGGCACCTTCGAGACACCGATTCCCTGCTCGACCCACCGCACGACGTAACCGAGGATGGTCTGGCAGGAATTGTCGACCTCCTCCTTCTTCTCCTCGTCCGTCCAGTCCGTGGAGGGGGCCAGGGGGACGGTGAGGATGTCGTCGACACTCGCGCGGGCACCCCCGGCGAGGAGTTCCTCCTGACGCGTCATGACGTTGACCCGGTGGTAGTGGGTGGCGTGCAGCGTGGCGCCGGTCGGGGAGGGCACCCACGCGGTGTTGGCGCCGGCCCGGGGCTGGCCGATCTTCTCGGCGAGCATCTCGGCCATGAGGTCGGTCTTGGCCCACATGCCCTTGCCGATCTGGGCGCGGCCACGCAGGCCACACGCCAGACCCGTGTCGACGTTGAAGTCCTCGTAGGCGTTCATCCACCGGGCGCCCTTCATCTCGCCCTTGCGGATCATCGGCCCGGCCTCCATGGAGGTGTGGATCTCGTCGCCGGTCCGGTCGAGGAAGCCGGTGTTGATGAACACGACTCGTTCGGTGGCCTCGGCGATGCAGGCGGCGAGGTTGACCGAGGTGCGACGCTCCTCGTCCATGATGCCCACCTTGAGGGTGTTCTCGGGCAGCCCGAGGAGCTTCTCGACACGACCGAACAGCTCGGTGGTGAACGCGACCTCCTCCGGCCCGTGCTGCTTGGGCTTCACGATGTAGATCGACCCGTGTCGGCTGTTCCGGCGCTCGTTGCCCTCGGCGATCCCGTGCATGCCGGCGAGCGAGGTGACCAGTGCGTCGAGGATGCCCTCGGGCATCTCGTTGCCGTCCGCGTCGAGCACGGCCGGGTTGGTCATCAGGTGGCCGACGTTACGCACGAACAGCATCGAGCGGCCGTGGAGACGGACCTCACCCGAACCGTCGGGCGCGGTGAAGACCCGGTCGTCGTTGAGGACACGGGTGAAGGTCTTGTCGCCCTTGGTGATCTCCTCGGACAGGTCTCCCTTCATGAGCCCCAGCCAGTTGCTGTAGCCCTGGGTCTTGTCCTCGGCGTCGACGGCGGCGACCGAGTCCTCGAAATCCATGATGGTGGAGACGGCGGACTCCAGGACGACGTCCTTGACGCCGGCGCCGTCGGTCGAGCCGATGGGGGAGTCCGGGTCGATCTGGATCTCGATGTGCAGACCGTTGTTGCACAGCAGGACCGAGGACGGGCTCGCGGGCTCGCCGAGGTAGCCCACGAACTTCTCCGGGGCCGCCAACCGGGCGGTCGACCCGTCGGACACGGTCACCTGCAGGCCTCCGTCGACCACGGCGTAGGCCGTGGAGCCCACGTGGCTGCCCGACGCCAGCGGTGCGGCGTCGTCGAGGAACTCACGGGCCCAGTCGATGACCTTGTCGCCGCGGACCTTGTTGTACCCCGAGCCCTGCTCGGCGCCGTCGGACTCCGGGATCGCATCGGTGCCGTAGAGGGCGTCGTAGAGCGAACCCCAGCGGGCGTTACCCGCGTTGATCGCGAACCGGGCGTTCATGACCGGCACGACGAGCTGCGGGCCGGCGACCGTGGCGATCTCCGCGTCGACGTTCTCGGTCGTGACGGAGACGGACTCGGGCTCGGGAACCAGGTACCCGATCTCCTGCAGGAACGCCTTGTAGACGCCCGGGTCGATCGGCGCCGGGTTCTCGTGGTGCCAGGCGTCGATCCGGGACTGCAACCGGTCGCGGGTGTCGAGCAGTTCGCGATTGCGGGGGGACAGCTCGGTGAAGATCTCGGAGGCGCCCGCCCAGAACGCGTCGGGATCGACCCCGGTGCCCGGGATCGCCTGGGAGTTGACGAAGTCGTACAGGACCTCGTCGACCTGGATTCCGCCGACAGTGATGCGTTCGGACATCGATGCTCTCCTGGAGGTAGGGGACCGTTCTCCAAGTCGACTCTAGTGGGCGTACCGTCCGGCATCATCCGACATTTCCACAGTGCGGAACGGTCCCCGCCGGCGAGTACGATTTCGTCATGACTTCGACGCGCCAGGCCTCGCAGCCCGACGGTATCGCCTTCCTCAAGGGCCACGGCACCCTCAACGACTTCGTGATCCTCCCGGACGATCAGGCCGACCTGGACCTCGACGTGGACCTCGTACGAGCACTGTGCGATCGGCGTGGCGGAATCGGCGCCGACGGAGTCCTGCGGATCGCGACCGCCGGAGCCCTCGTTGACCGCGGCGTGCTCGCGACCCTGCCGCCCGGCGTGGACGGTGCGGACTGGTTCATGGACTACCGCAACGCCGATGGTTCCATCGCGGAGATGTGCGGCAACGGGGTCCGGGTCTTCGCCCACGCCCTCGTCGGGACCGGGAGAGCGGAGGCCGGCTCGATCCCGGTGGGCACGCGGTCAGGGGCCCGCCCCGCCGAGGTCCTCTCACACTCGGGTGATGACGCGGTGGTGCGGGTGGACATGGGGGAGCCGCGTCTGCTGGGTCTGTCCTCGGCGGAGGTCGGTGGCCGGACCTTCGCGGGACTCGCCGTCGACATGGGCAATCCGCACCTCGCCTGTGTGGTCCCCGATCTGGACGCCGCGGGCCTCGCCGGGCTGCCGGTGCAGGAGGGCCCGGTGTATGACCGGGACTTCTTCCCCGACGGCGTCAACGTCGAGATCGCCACCCCGATGGTGGACGGTCGGGTCTCCATGCGGGTCCACGAGCGGGGATCAGGGGAGACCATGTCCTGCGGAACCGGAATCGTCGCGACCGCGGTCGCCGCGCTGGCCGACTCGGGGGAGGCGACGGGCGACGTCGTCGTGGTGGTCCCCGGCGGCGAGGTGGAGGTCTCACTCACCGAGGCCGGGTCCTCGCTCACCGGGCCGTCCACACTCGTCGCCCGCGGTCATTACCACCGTGGTCGGTAGCACACCGTCTCGCACGGGACACCGGGGGCCCGGTGTGAGAAGATGAACCCGAATGACTACTGATCACACGGCCGCTGACCGGCCGACACGCGACCTCGATCCGTCCATCGGTGATTTCCAGCTCGAGGAGAGATCCTCGATGCGCCGGGTGGCGGGGCTCTCCACCGAACTCCAGGACGTCAACGACGCCGAGTACCGCCAGCTCCGACTCGAACGGGTCGTGCTCGTCGGTGTCTGGACCGAAGGGTCCGCCGCGCAGGCGGACGCCGCGATGGACGAGCTCGCCCAGCTCGCCGAGACCGCGGGATCGGAAGTGTGCGACGCGCTCATCCAGCGCCGCGACAAGCCCGATGCCGCCACATACATCGGGTCGGGCAAGGTCAGCGTCCTCAAGGACGTGATCGCCGCGACCGGCGCGGACACCGTCATCTGCGACGGCGAACTCACCCCGGGACAGTTGCTCGCGCTGGAGAAGGCGGTCAACGTGAAGGTCATCGACCGTACCGCGCTGATCCTCGACATCTTCGCGCAGCACGCCACCAGCCGTGAGGGCAAGGCCCAGGTGACCCTCGCCCAGATGGAGTACATGCTCCCCCGTCTGCGTGGGTGGGGCGAGTCGCTGTCGCGCCAGGCGGGCGGTCGTGCCGGGAGCAACGGCGGCGTCGGTCTCCGTGGCCCGGGTGAGACCAAGATCGAGACCGATCGGCGTCGGATCCGCGAGCGGATGGCCCGTCTGCGCCGGGACATCAAGGGGATGAAGCAGGCCCGGGACACCAAACGGCACCGACGGCGTTCCACTCCGGTGCCGTCCATCGCCATCGCCGGCTACACGAACGCCGGGAAGTCGAGCCTGCTCAACAGGATCACCGGAGCCGGCGTCCTGGTTCAGAACGCCCTGTTCGCCACACTCGACCCGACGACGCGCAAGGCCGAGTTGCCTGACGGCAGAGCAGTCGTCTTCACGGACACCGTGGGATTCGTCCGACACCTGCCGACCCAGTTGGTCGAGGCGTTCAGGTCCACACTGGAAGAGGTCGTCGACTCCGAGTTGCTCCTCCACGTCGTGGATGGTTCGGATGCCTTCCCGCTCCGCCAGATCGAGGCGGTGCGCAAGGTGATCAACGAGGTGGTCGAGGAGCAGAACGCGGAGCGGCCTCGGGAACTCCTGGTGATCAACAAGACCGACGCCGCGGATCCCGTGGTCCTCACCGAGTTGCACCACGCGCTGCCCGACGCCGTGTTCGTCTCGGCGGTCACCGGGCAGGGTGTCGACGAACTCCTCGAGCGAATCACGCAGATCGTCGCCTCCGGGGACACCGAGGTGACCCTGTCCGTCCCGTACTCCCGCGGGGACGTGGTGTCGCGGGTCCACGCCGAGGGCGCGGTGGTCGAGGAGGAACACACCCAGGACGGAACCCGGCTGGTGGTCCGCCTGCCCGCGTCCGTGGCCGGCGAACTCGACGAGTTCGCCGCCCGCGGTCCACATGACGGCGCCGCCTGACCCCTTCGGGGACGGGCGGCGCGTCGTTCGAACCGGGACTCAGAGTTTCCGGAACACTGTCACGACCTTGCCGAGGATCGTCGCGTGCTCGCCCGGAATCGGGCTGAACGACGGATTGTGGGGCAGCAACCAGACTCCGCTCGAGTCGTTCCGGAAAGTCTTGACCGTCGCCTCCCCGTCGATCATGGCGGCGACGATCTCCCCGTTGTCCGCGACGTTCTGCCGCCTGACCACCACGTAGTCGCCATCGCAGATGGCGGCGTCGATCATCGACTCGCCCACGACCTTGAGCATGAACAGGTCACCTGATCCGACGAGGTCCGACGGCAGGGGGAAGATCTCCTCGACGGCTTGCTCCGCGAGGATGGGCCCGCCCGCCGCGATCCGGCCGAGCACGGGGACGTAGACGGGTTCGACCGCGCCGCCCGGACGCTGGGGCTCCGGAGCAGGTGACCGACGGCCCCGTGACTTCTGCCCCGGGACACCGTGGACATCGACCGCCCGCGGCTTGTGCGGATCCCGCGTCAGGAAGCCCTTCTTCTCCAGCGTGCGGAGTTGATGCGCCACCGACGACGTGGACTGCAAGCCGACCGCGTCCCCGATCTCGCGGATGCTCGGCGGATAGCCACGCTCCTTGACGGTGTCGTGGATGTGGAGCAGAACGCTCTTCTGTCGGTCCGTCAGTGACTCGAAATCGGGCTTCGGCATCTCGTGTGGTCCCTTCGGCGAATGGATGTTCGACGCTGTGATCTGTCTACACCCTAGTGCCACGGGCTGCGGCGCGCCACACACGTGTTCGAAGAAATTCCTCCGTGGATCGTGACTGTGTCGGAGTCGCGTGATACAACTCTAGGGGAGTTCGGATTCGAACATATGTACTGAGAAACACATACAGGTGTGCGAATCACGATCGCACACCGTATCGAGTAGGGAGCCACCATGACCGTTGTCGAGCTTCAGTCCCACCCACGTCCGGCCGCGCGGTGGACCGAGGTCTGCCCCGACGACCATCGTGGACGGGTCGCGCACCTCGACCGGCCCGGTGACGTGTCGGCGCGGTCCACCCGTGCGCCGCGACGCCCCCTGGCCCGACCGGAGGGCAGCCGGCCCGCCGTCACGTCCTCGCGTG
>NZ_JAALDN010000132.1 GCF_014144855.1 Dietzia maris
GGGCGCGGCGGCGAGCAGGCGCGCGGCGATCTCGTCGTCGGCGCCGGCCACGGCCACGCGGCCGGTGAGGACACGGGCCTTGGCCTCGGCGTAGGCCTCCATGGAGCCGTGCCAGTCGAGGTGGTCCTCGGCGACGTTGAGTACCACCCCGACGTCCGGGCGGCAACTCGGCGCCCAGTGCAGTTGGAAGCTGGACAGCTCGGCCGCCAGCACGTCGACGCGGGGCTCGGCCAGGAGGACGTCCGTCACCGGCAGCCCGATGTTCCCGCAGGCGCGCGCGGCCATCCCGGCCTCCAGGCAGATGGCCTCGAGCATCGAGGTGGTGGTGGTCTTGCCGTTGGTGCCGGTCACCGCGAGCCAGGTGCGTCGCGGCCCGAACAGTTCGGCGGCGTCGGCCCGCCAGGCCAGTTCGACATCACCCCACACCGGAACCCCGGCATCGGCGACGGCCAGCAGCAGCGGCGAGTCCGGCCGCCAGCCCGGGCTCGTGATGACGAGGTCGACACGGCCCGGACCATCGGATCCGTCGAGGAGCTCGGCCGCGCGGGCGAGGTCGACGCCCGCACACCCGATGTCGTCGGGCAGCGCCTCTCGGAGTCGTGAGATGGCCTCGGGACGGGAGTCGGCGACGACCGGCTCGGCGCCCAGCGCGTGGAGGATGCGGACCGCGCCCGGGCCGGACACGCCCGCGCCCAGGACCAGCACGCGGGAGCCGGTCAGCTCGCGCACGTCGGGACCGGCGTCGGCCGCCGTGCCGGCGGTACCTGCGGTGTGGGTCATGTCGGTCATCCCGTCGAGCTCGCGAGCCAGTCGCCGTAGAACAGTGCGATCGCCAGACCACAGGAGATCGCCACCAGCAGCCAGAACCGGATGGTCACCGTGGTCTCGGCCCAGCCGCCGTTCTCGAAGTGGTGGTGGATGGGGGTCATGCGGAACGGCCGACGGCCCGTGGTGCGGAACGCGGCCACCTGGATGAGCACCGAGACGAACTCGATGACGAACACGGCGCCCACGACCACCATGAGCAGCTCGGTGCGAGAAACCACGGACACGCCCGCGACGATGCCGCCGAGGAACATCGACCCGGTGTCCCCCATGAAGATCTTGGCCGGCGCGGCATTCCACCACAGGAAGCCCAGGCAGGCGCCGAGCGCCGCCGAACAGACCACCGCGAGGTCGAGGGGGTCACGGACCTGGTAGCAGCCGGACAGATCGACGCCCTCCGCGGTGGAGAAGCAGGAGTAGCGGAACTGCCAGAAGGTGAACACCACGTAGGTGCCCATCACCATCGCCATGGACCCGGCGGCGAGGCCGTCCAGGCCGTCGGTGAAGTTGACGGCGTTGGACCAGCCGTAGACGAGGACGACGATGAAGACGAGGAAGACGACGACGGGGAAGCTCACCGCGACGAAGTCCCGCACGTAGCTCAATGACGTGCTGGCCGGGGTGAGCCCGTCGTTGTTGCGGAACTGCAGCACGAGGATGCCGAACGCGAGGGCCGCGAGGACCTGGCCGGCGGTCTTGGACAGAATGCCCAGGCCCTTGTTGTGGCGCTTGAAGACCTTGAGTCCGTCGTCGACCATCCCCACCACCGCCAGCGCGGTGGCCAGGCCGAGCACGAGCACGCCCGAGGCGGTGAACCCGCCCCCACCCACCGTGACCTGCCCGATCACCCCGGCGACGATGTATCCGAGCCACACGGCGGTGAGGATCGCGACGCCACCCATGTTGGGCGTGCCGCGCTTGCTCATGTGGGACTGCGGTCCCTCGAGACGGATCTCCTGGCCGTAGCCCTTGCGCCGGAAATAGATGATGAGCAGGGGTGTGAGGAAGATGCTCACGACGAAGGCGACGATGCCTGCGATCATGATCTGGGTCATGACTGGTTCTCCTCACCACGCGACGCGAGCAGGTGCTCGGCGACGCTCCACAAACCGACGGCAGCAGAGGCCTTGACCAGGACGATGTCGCCCGGCTCCACGCGCTCGTCCAGGATCGCCACGGCCTCCTCGGCGGTGGCGACGTGCTCCGCCTCGGAACCCCACGAGCCCTCCTGGATCGCGCCCTGGAACAGCGCACGCTGGGGGCGGCCCAGGCCCACGACCACGAGCTGGGACACGTCCAGGCGGACGAGGAAACGCCCGAGCAGGTCGTGCTCGGTGACCGCGTCCTCGCCGAGTTCGGCCATCTCCCCCAGCACCGCCCAGGTCCGCCGGTGGCCGCCGCCGGAGCGGGCCATGACGGCCAGGGACTTCAGCGCGGCCCGCATCGAATCGGGGTTGGCGTTGTACGAGTCGTTGACGACGGTGACGCCGTCGGCGGTCATCCGTACGTCCATCCGGCGTACGGAGGCGGCCTCCGCGGTCCCCAGGGCGGCGGCCACCTGCTCGACCGACATCCCGCACGCGAGACCCACCGCGGCCGCCGACAGGGCGTTGCCCACCTGGTGCTCCCCGTGCACACGGAGCGCCACATCGGCCTCACCCCGCGGGGTGACCAGGCGGAAGGAGGCGCGTACCTCGTCGTCGAGCCGTACCCGCTCCGCACGGACGTCCGCGGATCCCTCGACCCCCACGGAGACCACCTCCGCGGCGGTGCGTCCGGCCATGGTCCGGACCCGCTCGTCGTCGGCGTTGAGGACGGCCACCCCGCCGTGGGCGGCGTCCGGGAGCGCCTCGACGAGTTCGCCCTTGGTGTCGGCGATGACCTCTCGCGAGCCGAACTCGCCGAGGTGTGCGGTGCCGACGTTGAGCACGACGCCGATCCGGGGCGGTGCCAGGGCCGCCAGCTCGCGGATGTTCCCGGGCGCACGGGCACTGAGTTCCAGGACGAGGAAGTCGGTGCCGGAGTCGGCGCGCAGCGCGGTCCAGGGATGCCCGATCTCGTTGTTGAACGATCCGGGTGGCGCGACGACCGTGCCGGCCGCGGACAGCACGGCGCCGATGAGGTCCTTGGTGCTGGTCTTGCCGGACGAACCGGTCACCCCCACCACGACCAGACCGTGGTCGGCGACCAGCCGGTCGACACTCGCGCGGGCGAGGGCGCCGAGCGCGGCGAGCACCGACGCGCCGGAGCCGTCCGTGTCCGCGGCGAGCGCCATGGCGTTGGTCTGCCTCCGGTCGACCGCGGGCACGACGATCTGCGCGCCGTCCGCCCCGTCCACCTCGTGGGCGACGAGTGCCGCGGCGGCCCCGGCGTCGAGGGCGCGGGCGACGTAGTCGTGACCGTCGACGCGCTCCCCGGGCAGGGCCAGGAACAGCCCGCCCTCCCCGATCCGGCGGGAGTCGAACTCCACGGAACCGGTGACGGCCGACGCGGGGTCTCCACCGACCAACCGACCGCCGACTATCCCGGCGATCTCGCCGAGGGTGAGGTCGATCATGGTGCGTTGTCCTCCGTCTCGCCCGTGGGGGCGGCGTATCCGAGTCGTCTGATGAGTTCTTCGGCGGCTCTGGTGCGGTCGTCGAACGGGAACACGGTCCCGTTCCTCTCCTGACCGGTCTCATGGCCCTTGCCGGCGATCACGACGACGTCCCCGGTGCGGGCCCAGTCGATCGCCGTGGCGATCGCCGCTCCCCGGTCACCGACCTCCTCGATCAGGGTGTCGTCACCGGCGGCGGACTCGGCGCCCGCGAGGACCGCCGCGCGGATCTCGGCCGGGTCCTCGCTGCGCGGGTTGTCGTCGGTGACCACGACCAGGTCGGCGACCTCGGCGGCGGCGGCGCCCATGAGCGGGCGCTTGCCCGGATCGCGGTC
>NZ_JAALDN010000133.1 GCF_014144855.1 Dietzia maris
GCCGTCGGGTTGGCCGCCGCGACCCGCGACGCCTTCAGCAACGACGTCCCCCCGTCCGCGCTGGTGGGCACCGACCCCGCGGCGGGCGAGCGGGTGCCGCGCGGCGACACCGTCGATGTGTTGGTGTCCGTCGGTCGCCCCGTGGTGCCCGAGGTCGGCGCCGACAGGTCGGTGGACGCCGTGTCCGCAGCGCTGCGGGAGAACTCACTGGAACCGGTCCGGGGCGGGAACGAGTACTCGGACTCGGTACCCGTCGGCCAGGTGGTCTCCCTCCAGCCGGGCGCGGGCACGACCGTCGACGTGGGCACCCGGGTGGCCATGGTGACCAGTTCCGGCCCCGCACCCGTCGCCGTCCCCGAGGTCGTGGGCCTGGAGGAGGACCAGGCGCGGGCGGCCCTGGAGGGCGCGGGCCTCACCGTGTCACAGGTCAGACGGGTCTACGACGACGAGGTGGACGGCGGCGCGGCCGTGGGCACCGACCCGGACAGCGGAACCGACGTGTCCCGCGGGGACGGGGTCGTCCTGCTCGTCTCCAATGCACTGACCGTGCCGGACCTCCGGGATGTGCCCCTCGACGAGGCGACCGGGATCCTCGAGGACGAGGGGTTCACGATCGTCCGCGAATCGCCCGTGACCGATCGTCAGATCTCCGACGGCCGCGTGGTGCGCACCGATCCGCCCGCCGGGACCCGGCTCGACCCGACGAACGCGGTGCTGCGGGTCGTCCCGTCGGACGCGGTGACCGTCCCGGTGGTGCTGGGTTCGCGGGCCTCCGACGCGCGCCGGACGCTGCAGGACGCCGGGCTCGAGGCCACCATCGACTCGGGAACGTCGAGGGGGATCGTCTACGGCCAGACCCCGCTGCCCGGCCGGGTGGTGGCCAGGGGCAGCGAGGTCGAGATCGACGCGCTCGGCTAGGACCGGCCGCGTCTCCGGCGCGGCCGGCCGTGCCTCCGGGGCGCGAGGCCGGCCCCTACGGCGTCAGCTGCGCAGCATCTCCGCCACGAGGTAGGCGAGCTCGAGCGACTGCTGGGTGTTGAGGCGCGGGTCGCAGGCGGTCTCGTAGCGACCGGCCAGATCGATGTCCGAGATGTCCTGGGCTCCGCCGAGGCACTCGGTGACGTCCTCACCGGTGAGCTCGATGTGGATGCCACCCGGGTGGGAACCGAGAGCGTGGTGGACCTCGAAGAAGCCCTGTACCTCGTCGATGATCCGGTCGAAATGGCGGGTCTTGTACCCGTTGGACGTCGAGTGCGTGTTGCCGTGCATGGGGTCGCACTGCCAGATGACCTTGTGGCCGGTCGCCTCGACGGCCTGGACGATCGGCGGCAGCGCGTCGCGGACCTTGTCGTTGCCCATCCGGGAGACGAGCGTCAGTCGACCCGGCCGGTTGTGGGGGTCGAGCTTCTCCACGTACTCGACCGCCAACTCGGGCGTGGTGGTGGGACCGATCTTCAGGCCGATCGGGTTCTGGATGAGCGAGGCGAACGCCACGTGGGCGTCGTCGATGCCGCGGGTCCGCTCCCCGATCCACAGGAAGTGCGCCGACAGGTCGTACAACCCCTGCTCGGCGTCGCCGGTCAGGCCCGTGCCGTCGTCGGCCAGGCGCAACATGGCCCGCTCGTAGTCCAGGACGAGCGCCTCGTGGGAGGAGAAGATGTCGGCCGAGCGCAGGTTCTGGTCCGAGACCCCGCACGCGTCCATGAAGCGCAGGCCACGATCCACCTCGGCGGCGAGGGCCTCGTAGCGGGCACCAGCGGGCGAGCCCGCGACGAACTCCATGTTCCATTCGTGGACGCGATGCAGGTCCGCGGTGCCCGACGCCGTGAGGGAACGGACCAGGTTCATCGCCGCGGCCGCGTTGGCGTAGGCACGGACGAGCCGGGAGGCGTCGTGCTCACGGGCCGCCTCGTCCGGCTCGAGCGCGTTGACCATGTCGCCGCGGTAGGACAGCAACCCGGTTCCGTCGCGGTCCGCCGAGCGGGGCTTGGCGTACTGGCCGGCGATCCGGCCGACCTTGACCACGGGCATCGACGCACCGTAGGTCAGCACGACCGACATCTGCAGCAGGGTGCGGATCACGCCCTTGATGTGCGGCTCGGTGTTCGCCTCGAACGTCTCGGCGCAGTCACCGCCCTGGAGCAGGAACGCACGCCCGTGCGCCACGTCGGCGAGGCGATCGGAGAGGTGCTCGACCTCGGAGGCGACGCAGATCGGCGGCACGCTCTCCAACACTTTGCGCATCGCCGCGGCGTGACCGGGATCCCACGACGGCTGCTGAAGGGCGGGCCGCGAGAGGGCGTCCGCCAGCTGCCGATCCAGGTCCGCGGAGAGCGGCGGGAGGTCGGGGAGTTGCGCGATGTCGACGTCGACTGTCCAGTTGCTCACCCCGGCGACGATACGCCACCACCGGCGGAGCGGGCCTCAGAGACCCAGGTGGGGCGACTTCGCCGCGATGGCGCGGAAGCGCATCGCGGCGTGGCGGGCGTCGGCGAGGGCGTCGTGTTCCCCTCCCGGGTGTGCGGGCAGGTCGGGCTTGCCGGCGGTCTCCCAGAGCTGGCGGACGTCGCGCGTGAACCGGGGCATGGCGGCGGGAAGGGCTGTCATGTCGCCCCACAGCTGGCAGACGGCCACGTGGTCGTACGCCCCGATCCACGCCCACATCTCGACCCCGCCGGTGGGCGGCGCGGTGACGAACTCGTAGAGCTCGTCCCGGATGCGGCTCCGGGACATCCACGCGGACGACGACGGGTTGGGCAGCTTCGGAAGGACGTTGCGCCGCACCCACGGCCCGGCCGCCGAGGCGTCGAAGTCGGTGGACACGGCGTAGAACTCCCGGCCGTCCTCGGCGACGATCCCCACGGAGACCAACTCGATCGTCGTGCCGTCCTCGATGAACTCGCAGTCGTAGAAGTAGCGCACCGGCGATCAGCGCTGTCCCTCGACGGGGTGGTCGAGCAGGTTCCGCCCGGCCTTGCGCACCGCCTCGTAGCGCTTCTTCATCTCGGCGCCATACGTGTCGTGGACGTACTCCTGATTGGTCAGCGCCTGGATCCGCCGCATGAGCTCGTCGGTGATCTCGCGCTCAGCGTCCCGGTCCCCCTCGCGCCCGGCCCACGGGGACAGATCGAGCGGCTCGCCGAGCATGACCCGGATCTCGGTGCGCCGCCCGGGGCGGAACCGGGAGATCCGGCGTACGTACTCGGGGGTCCCGGTCACGCCCACCGGGATGATGGGCACCCCGGCGCGGAGTGCGAGGCGGGCGGGCCCGGTCTTCCCGCGGTACAGACGACCGTCCGGCGAGCGCGTCCCCTCCGGGTAGATGCACAGGATCTCCCCCGATGAGAGGACCTCGAGCCCGGCGTCGAGGGCGGCCTGCGCGGCGTCGGCGTTGGTGCGGTCGATCGGGTGCTGGCCCGAGCCGGCGAAGAACCACCGGCTGAGTATGCCGCGGACACCGGTTCCGGTGAAGTAGTCGCTCTTGGCCAGGAAGGTGACCCGGCGGGGCATGAGCAGAGCGGTGAACAACCAGTCCGCGACGGACTGGTGGTTGCCGACCAGCAGGGCGCCACCGCGCTCGGGGAAGTGCTCGCGTCCCGTGACGACCCGACGACTCGTCAGACGTAGGAACGGGCCGATGAGCACGTATTTGAACAGGTAGTACAGCAACGGGTCACCGGTCCTCTTGTGATGGCTGTCGACGAATGCGGATACTACCCGGCGCGGTCCGCGGATCCGGACGGTACGAGGTTCGGGGGCCACAGATCCGGGTCGGGCAGGAAGCTGATCACCAGTCGACCCGCGTCGCGCTCGAAGACGGACTGCGTGAGCACACACCGGCGCAGCAGCGGCGGCAGCGCCACCACCGCCCGGAACCCGTCGAACTCCAGGCGGAGCCGGTCCCCCTCGACCGAGACCGGCGCGGACGGGCGGGTCGGGGCCGGGTACTCGACCCGGTATCCGCCCTCGCCGTCGGGCGCCACCACCGGGGTGACGGCGCCGCGGGCCAGAGTCGCCATGGCAGCCGTGGAGCCGGCCGGGGACCCCACCACGATGGTCTCGATCCTCCCGGCGAGGAAGCCGGCCACGTCACCGGCGAGCAGCGCGAGTCTGTGCGCTTCCCGCACCCGCACGTCGGCGCGTCCGCCCGCCGCCATGGAGGCGAAGCGCACATTGGCGGGCCAACGTGATTCCACGAACGCGGCCAGTTCCCCGGCCGCCGCGAGCCGGCGCACCGCGGTCAGGTCCCCGTCGAGCTCGACCACGACGACGTCCCAGTACTCGGACGACGCGGCCCGTCGCGCGTACTCCCACCCGAGCACCGCGGCCAGTGGGGCGTCCCCTCCGGCGGCGAGCGCCGCGAGTACGTCGTCGTCCGGATCGGCGGCGCCGGACCGGTAGGTCTCGAGCCTCGCCGTCGGGTCGTCGACCCGGACCTCGACGGGCCCGTCCTCCGAGACGTCGAGACGGGGGTCGACGGCATCGGGATGGCCGGTCAGGATCAACGCCGTGCAGCCGGGGTCCGCGAGCAGGTCGGCGGTGACGCCCGCGCGGTCCTCGGGATCTCCCCCGAGGACGACGACGACACGAGTTCTGCTCACCGCGACTCCGCCCGGCGTTTGAGTTCCTTCAGTGCGTCGCCCAGGATCCGGCGCTCGGCGCGGCTGCGCAGGCTCCCGATCACCGGGACCGTGAGCTCGATCTCGAGTTCGTAGTCCACACGCGTGCCGCCCTCCACCGGTTCGAGCCGGTAGTAGCCCCGTTGGGCCCTCTGCAACGCCGAGCTCTCGAGCCGCCACTCCAGACCGCGGTCGTCCGCCGACCAGGAGTAGACGAGGACGTACTCGTCGACGATCGCGCCCGCCTCGAGCTCGAACCGCACCCGGTCCGGACGGCCGTCCTGACCGCTGGAGAGCACTTCGGCCGCGCTGATCGACGCGGACCACTCCGGGTACGCGGCGAAGTCGGAGATGACCGCCATGACGTCCTCCACCGGTGCGTCGACCACCGTGGAGTCTCTGGTCGGCCACACCTCGGGGGCGCCGTCGTGCTCGCTCATACCCACAAGCTTCACATATCCCGCTCCGCGATGCGCCCCACCCGCGGCGCCCGGAAGGCAGGCGACGTGACCACCGTGTGGTCCCGGCGATAGTGTGTGTGGTCACCGACATACTCTGAACGTCTCCACCGGGAGGACCCTTTGCGCGAATACGTCGCGGTACCCGCCAACTTCACCGTCCCTGACGACTGGTCCTGCGTTCAGTCGGCATACGACCGCGCGGAGAACACCCCGGAGAACGTGGCGTTCCAGAAGCCCGTCGACGGTCGGTGGACGGACGTCACCAACCGCGAGTTCGCCGAGGAGGTCCGGACGATCGCCCGCGGACTGGTGGCGCTCGGTGTCCGGGCGGGCGATCGGGTCGCCCTCCTCAGCTCCACCCGGTACGAGTGGAATCTCATCGACTTCGCGATCTGGGCCGTCGGCGCGGTCACCGTTCCCGTGTACGACAGCTCCAGCGCCGACCAGATCCACTGGATCATGGAGGACTCCGCGGCCCGGTTGATCATCGTCGAGAACGACACCCACGCCTCCACCGCCCAGGAGGGCGTGCAGGGCCTGGAGGTCGCCGACGTCCTGGTGATCGACGGTGCGACCCCGGTCCTGGAGACCCTCGCCTCCGAGGGGGCCTCGGTCGACGTCTCGGTGCTCGACGAGCGCCGGGCCTCGGTCCGCGCCGACTCCCCCGCGACGCTGATCTACACCTCGGGGACCACGGGCCGCCCCAAGGGCGTCATGCTCAGCCACCGCAACTTCATGTCCGAGACGCTCGCCGTGCTCGAGACGCCGTTCAGCGGGATCCTGCGGGACGACGCCACCTCGGTGATGTTCCTGCCCCTGGCCCACGTGTTGGCCCGCGCCATCACCTACGCCGGATTCCACGCCGGGGTGACCATCGCGCATTCCGCCGACCTGACCAACCTGGTCGAGACGTTCGGCGAGATGCAGCCGCACTACATCCTGGCCGTCCCCCGCGTGTTCCAGAAGGTCTTCAACAAGGCCCAGGCGACCGCGCAGGACGGCGGCGCGGTCAAGGCGTGGATGTTCGACAAGGCCGCCGACACCGCGGTCGCGTACTCGAAGGCCAACCGGGGTGACGGCCGGGTGGGTCCGTTCCTCGGGCTGCGCCACGCGATCTTCTCGAAGTTGGTCTACGCCAAGCTCGTCAACGCGCTCGGTGGGCGTTGCGAGGTCGCCATCTCCGGCGGCGCCGCCCTGGGTGACCGTCTGACCCACTTTTTCGACGGCATCGGGGTCAACATCTTCGAGGGCTACGGCCTGACGGAGACCTGTGCGGCGATCACGGTCAACACCCCGGGGCGGATGCGGATCGGCAGCGTCGGCCAGCCGCTGCCCGGCTGCGCGGTCCGGATCGCGCAGGACGGTGAAGTCGAGGTCAGCGGACCCGTCGTCGCCTCCGGCTACTGGCAGAACGAGGAGGCGACCGCCGAGTCCTTCAGCGACGGCTGGTTCCGCACCGGTGACCTGGGTTCGCTGGACGAGGACGGGTACCTGTCGATCACCGGCCGCAAGAAGGAGATCATCGTGACGGCCGGCGGGAAGAACGTGGCGCCCAACCAGCTCGAGGACGCGCTGCGTGCGGACCCGCTCGTGGCGGAGGCGGTGTGCGTGGGCGACGGCAAGCCGTTCGTCTCGGCCCTGCTGACCCTCGACCCGGAGGCCGTCGAACGGTGGAAGACCCACCACGACAAGTCCGGCTCGTTGTACGAGTTGCTCAAGGACGCCGATCTGATCGAGCACCTGGACCAGGCGCTGGTGCGGGCGAACCGGAGCGTGTCGCACTCCGAGTCGATCAAGAAGTACCACGTCCTCCCGGACCAGTTCACCGAGGAGACCGGTGAGCTCACCGCGTCCCTGAAGGTCAAGCGCAACGTCGTGCACCAGAAGTACGCCCAGCAGATCGAGTCGCTCTACGCCTGATCGGACCGCGCGTCGGAACGCGTGCTCTCGCGGGTCACTCCCCCGAGAGCACGCGTTCCATGTCCCGGGCCAGGTCCTCCCAGCGCCAGTTCTCCAGCACCCAGGTGCGGCCGCGGACCCCCATGGCCGACGCCCTGGGCCGGTCCTCGAGCAGGCCGGCGACGGCGTCGGCGACCTCGCCCTGTGACGTCCCGTCGACCACGAGACCGGTCCGGCCGTCGCGCACCGTCTCCGGGGCACCGCCGCTCCGGCCCGCCACGACCGGCACCCCGCACGCGGACGCCTCCAGGTAGACGATTCCCAGCCCCTCGACGTCCAGCCCTCCCCCTCGGGTCCTGCACGGCATCGCGAAGACGTCCGCGAGTCGGTGGTGGTCGACGATCTCGTCCGCGGGGACGCGGCCGGTGAAGACGACCCGGTCGGCCACCCCGAGGCGGCGTGCCAGTCCTTCCAGCGTGCGCCGATAGGGCCCACCGCCGACGACGACGAGGACCGCCCCGGGCACCCGCCGGGCGATCTCCGGCATCGCCCGGATGAGCATGTCCTGGCCCTTCCGCGGCACGAGGCGGGACAGACACACGATCACGTCGCGGTCCGCGAGTCCGTAACGGTCGCGGATCGCCCTTCGCCGTGCGGGATCCGGCCGGAACCTCTCCGTATCGACGCCACCCGGCTGGTGCACGAGGCGGGCGCGGGGACCGAACGCCGCCGCGAACCGCCTCCGCGTGTAGTCGCTCACATAGGTGACCGCGTCGGTGGACTCCCCGATCAGTCGCAGGATCTGGCGCGAACCCGGCAGCATCGACCAGCCGACCTCGTGCCCGTGTGTGCTGGCGATGATGCGGTCCACGGGACCCTGCCGTAGCACCGGCGCCATGGCGGCGAGGGGGGCGGCGGCCCCGAACCAGATCGTCGTCGCGCCGAAGTCCGAGGCGAGCCTCCGTGCGCGTGCCGCGAGGTCAGGCGTGGGGAGCAACACCTCGGTGGGCACCCTCTCCACCAGATAGGGCTTGGCGGCGTCGTACTCCGCCGATTCGCCACCCCGGAACGTCGAGGCGAGCACCGCGACGTCCGTCGGGTCCAGGTGGCTCAGATACGTCTCCAGGTACGACTGGATCCCGCCCGGGCGCGGCGGGTAGTCGTTGGTGATCAACAGCGTCTTGGTCATCGGCTCCGAGCCTGCCACACAACCCGGCCCGCCTCGGCCCCGCCCGGTGCGTCGTCCTCGTCGGGAAGGGGCGGAGCGCGATCGGGGACGGCCGGTGTCTGCGCGGGGCGGCCGTGCTTGGCCGGGTCGGCCGGGGTCAGTAGCGGCGGATCCCGTGAATCGGCATCGCGTCGACCTGCTCGAGGCGGACCGGCACACCGTAGGTCGGGGCGTGCAGGACCAGACCGTCGCCGGCGTACATCCCGACGTGGGTGGCGCCGGGGAAGTAGATGACAAGGTCACCGGGCCGGATGTCGTTCATCGCCACCGGGGCGCCCGCGACCGCCTGCGCCTGGCTCGCTCGGGGCAGCGCCTTGCCCTCCTGCGCGTACGACCACACCATGAGACCGGAGCAGTCGAACTCGGACGGGCCCGTCGCGCCCCACGAGTAGGGCGCGCCCAGCCGGGAGAGTGCGACTCGGAGCGCCGCGGAATTGACGTCGTCCACCGGCGGGGCAACGTACCCCTCCGGCACCACCGGTCCGCCGATCCAGAGATCGCGTTGTGCGTCCGACAGTGCGTCGACCCGGCGACGGACCTCATCCATCCGTACCCGCATCTCCTCGGTTCGGCGGGCGAGCGCGTCGGTTCGCTCCTGCGCGACGCGGGCCGCGTCCCGGGCCTCGGCCGCGGAACGCGCGGCCTCTTCCCTGAGCTGCACCGCATCCCGGGACGCAGCTCTGGAGGCGTCCAGTGCACTCGTGGTGGCCCCGGACAGTCGGCGCAGCGTGTCGAGCCTGTGGACCAGGTCCCGGGGGCTCTCGGCGAGCACTGCCGCCCGTGTGGCGCCGGTGTCCCCGCCCCGGTACCGCATGGTCGCGAGGTGATCGACGATGGACTGGTCCCGGCGCGCGGTGCCGTCCGCGAGGGCGGACCGTCCGGCTGCGACCCCGGCGGCCCGTTCGAGGCGGACGCGCTCCCCGTTGGCGCGGTCCAGTTCCCCGCGCGCGAGGTGGAGCTGCTCCCCCAATGCTCCCGCCTCCTCGGACAACCGGGCCAGCTCCGCCAGGTCCTCGCTCATCTCGCCGGGCACCGCTGTGGCGGACGGCGTGGTGGACGGTGCAGTCTGCGACGGAGCGGGGGAAGACGGAGCGGTCGACGACGGAGCGGGAGAAGTCGAAACCTGATCAGGCGGGGTAACCGGACCCGGGACAGGCGCCGTGGTCGCGGTTGGCGACGACCGGTCCGGGGTGGTGGTCTGCGCTCCGGCCGGCGCGGGACCGAGGGTCAACGAGGTGGTCACGGTCGCTGCGATCGCGAGCACGCTGAGGCTGCGGGTCATCTGGTGTCGTCGAACTCTCGGATCCGGGTCACGCAGGGCGCGGGCGCCCAGCCGACGCCTACGGTGGAATCGGGTACCCGAGAGGGGATGTTACAGACGACAGACCCCGCCGGTGACCGGTTCGAGACCGGACGCCGACGGGGTCTGCGGAGGTTCGGGGAGCGACCCGACTCAGTAGTAGCGTGTCGCACCGTAGAACGGCATGGAGTCCACCGGCGCGTAGCTCACCGAGGTGCCCGAGTACGGGGCGTGGACGACCTGGCCGTTGCCGGCGTAGATCCCGACGTGGCTGGCGCCACTGTAGAAGGCGACGATGTCGCCGGGCTGCAGGTCGGCCTTGGAGACCTGGGTGCCGCCGCCGATCTGGGCCTGGCTGGTGCGCGGGATGGAGATCCCCGCCTCCTTGTAGGCCCACGAGGTCAGACCGGAGCAGTCGAACGAGTTGGGGCCGGTAGCGCCCCAGACGTAGGGCGAGCCGACCCGGGTGGTGGCGGCGTCGAGGATGCGCTGGCCGGTCGAGACCACCGGCGCGGGGGCGGCGAACTCGACGGGCGCCGCCTGTGCCTGGGCCTGGGCCAGGCCGGCCGGGAGCTCGATGCCCTCCGGTAGGTCGAACGAGACCTGGTTCGGCACGCCGGGCAGCCGCAGCTCGACGGGGACGTCGACGGTGACGGGTGCGGCGGCGGCGGTTCCGGAACCGGCGACAGCGGCTCCGGCTGCGAGCAGGCCGGCGGCGGCGACACGGCGGCCGGTCGAGCTGGTCTTGATGCTGTGGGCTCCCACGAAGACTGTTCCTCTTTCTTCCTGCGGCACCGACCGGGTTAGCTGACGGGTTCGGACACGGAAGTCTGTCCTACGCTTCGGACCTGTAGGCCCTCGTGCGATTCACCCCAGTGGATCTTGGTTCCCCGGTGCGCCCTTCGGCGCTTAGGTGTGACCCCGGCTCCCCGCCGGCAGGCGGGCGATGACTTCCGAGGTCTCGAAAAGGTTACGAAACCGTCTCGTCGAAGTCCAGTTCATCGCTCACGCGGCGACGTCAGCCCCCAGAATCTCGACCGTGGAGACCATTCCGACCTCGCGCAGGACGTCGATCGCCTCGCGGACCTCCGGGTCCAGAACATAGCCGCACGACTCCGGAGAAAGCTCGTCCACCTGCGGTTTTCCGGCGTCGAGAACGGCGATGATGCACCCGTCACATGCGGCGGGCCCTGCGGGACACCGCACGCAGTCCATAGTGAACATGATCTACCTCACACTTCGTCCTGGGCGTGTTGCCCGTTCGTTATCGAGCCGCGATCCGGGCCCGGGGTGGTCGTACTGCGGGGCACCCTAGGGACAAGGTCCGACAACCACGGCGGGGCCGGCGGTGTCGGAGGGCGGGGCTACCGTCGCCGGCATGCCCCGATCCCCCTCCCCCGTCTCGACCGGGGTGCAGGCAGCCTTCGACGATCTCGAGCCTCTGCTGTCCGACGTCACGTTCGTCGTGGTCGACCTGGAGACGACGGGCACCCGGACCGGAAGCGACGAGATCACCGAGATCGGCGCGGTACGCGTCCGAGGCGGCGAGGTGCAGGCGGAGCTGTCGACGTTCGTCTCGATCGACGGTGCCCTGCCCGGCCACATCAGCAGACTGACCGGGATAGCTCCGGACGACCTCGTCGGTGCCCCGAGTCTCGGCGAGGTGATGTCGACGTTTCTCGAATTCTCCCGCGGGGCCGTCCTCGTCGCCCACAACGCGCGGTTCGACCTGGGGTTCCTGCGGGCCGCCGCCGCGTCGACCGGGCACCCGTGGCCCGATCCCCCGTCGCTCTGCACCCTGGCTCTCGCGAGGCGGGTGCTGCACCGCGGGGAGACACGAGGCCACCGGTTGGGAGTCCTCGCCGCGCACCTGGGGGCCACCGTGGAGCCCAATCACCGGGCCCTGCAGGACGCCCGCGCCACGGTCGACGTGCTCCACGCACTGATCTCGCGGGTCGGCGACTGCGGGGTCTCGACCCTGTCGGAGTTACGGGCCTACGACGGTCGCCTCTCCCCGGAGGTGAGGCGGCGGGCCGCCATGACCGGGTCATTGACCGAGGGGCCCGGTGTCTACGTGTTCCGGGACGACGCCGGTGGCGCCCTGTACGTCGGCTCGTCCGGCGCGGTCCGCAGACGGGCCCGGTCCTACTACTCCGGCGGTGACACGCGCGGACGGATGCGCACCATGGTCGGGCTGGCCGACTCGATCGACTCGGTCGCGTGCGCCCACCTCCTCGAGGCGTGGACCGTCGAGGAACAGCTCATCGACTCGCTTCAACCCCCGTTCAACACCCGGTCGCGGAGCCCTCGCCGCGGCTGGTGGCTCACGCCCCCCACCGGCCGCGCCACCCGCCCGAAGGTCGTGCGAACCCCGGACGACCCCGCCGCCATCGGGCCCTTCCGGCGCGCCGAGGACGCTCGGGCCGCCTGGGAGGACCTCCTCGGCGTGTTCGGCACCGCCCCGGGATCCGATCGCTGGGCGGCGCTGGCGG
>NZ_JAALDN010000134.1 GCF_014144855.1 Dietzia maris
CGGCCGGCGGGAGCGCGGTGGGCCGACCCGGCCGAGCCGGCGGGAGCCCGGTCGGAGGGGCGGAGTGCAGCCGGCTCAGAGCGGGGTGACGCGCCGCGCGAAGTCCACGATCAGCCGGGATGTGGCGTCCGGGGCTTCCATCGCGGGATAGTGCCCGGCCTCGGGGACCAGTTCGGTGGTGAAGTCACGCGCCCAGGCCGAGGACGCACGGACGGTCGCCGGCAGGATGAACCGGTCCTCGGCGCCGCTGATCCCCAGCACGGGCTGCGGCAGGACACCGGAGACCGCGCGGCGGAAGTCGCGGCCGTCCGGACGGAACTGGCTCCGAACCATCCAGCGGCGGCTCTCCAATGTCAGGTGGGCGACCTTGGGGATGAGCATGGACCGCCTGAGCAGGTCGGCGGATTCACGGAAATCCTCGGTGCCGGGCCACGTGGGCCCGGATCGACTGCGGAGCATCTCCTCGACCGCTGCGGCGCCGTCGCGGGTGAGGTGGCGTTCGGGCAATCGCGGCGCCTGGTCCGCGAGCAGGCGAGGCACCAAAGCGTGACGTTGGGAGCGGTCGAGCAGTGCCGCGCGCCGGGTGGCGACCGGGTGGGGGGAGCCGACGACGACGAGGCCCCGCACCGCGCGTGGCCGGCGGTAGGCGGCGGTCCATGCGATGAATCCGCCCTCGCCCTGGCCGACGACCACCGCCGAGGAGTGACCGAGGGCCCGGATGAGGTTGGTCATGTCCGCGGCCAGGGTCCACCCGTCGTAACCGCGCGGCGGCTTGTCGGAGTCGCCGTGGCCCCGGAGATCGACGGCGACGGCGTGGAATCCGGCATCGGCCAGCGCGAGCATGGGTGCGCGCATCGTCCACCAGATGCCACTGAGACCGTGGATCAGGAGGACCAGAGGGGGGAGCCGGCCCGGCGGGTTGTCGGCCGGCAGCGCCTCGGCGATGTGCAGTCGGATGCCGTTGGCCGAGACGTCACGATGCCGCCACGACCCGTCGATCCTGACGATCGACGGGTCGGGCGGCCGGTGAGCGGGAGTTCTCAGGATTTCGACGCGGGCAAGGGCGTCTCGGTGACACGCACCGTGCCGGGCCGGGGCTCGTTGCCTTTGGGCATGGCCAGCTTCAGGTCCGACACCGAGTCGATGGTGCGCTGCGGCTTCCGGATCTTCTTGACCTTGCGGTAGCCGAGTAGCCCGAACACCGCCGCGAGCAGGACCAGGACGACGAACACGATGAGGAAGCCCATCCAGTCCCAGGTCTTGGTGCCGAACCACATCGAGATGAGCTTGGCCCACATGAACACGAACGGGAAGAAGGACATCAGCAGCAGGACGAGGGCCGCGACGAAGAAGCCGGACCCGGTCGCCGCCTTCTTCACCTGCTCGGTGACCTCGGTCTTCGCCAGCTCGATCTCGGCACGGACCAGTGTCGACACCTGCGTCGTGGCGTTCTTGACCAGGGTGCCGATACTGGCGTCGCCACGGCCGATCGAGTCAGCGTCATGCAAGGGGATCGAGGCCTCGGTCGGCTTGTGCGTTCCCTGGGCGTGGCTCACGGTTGTTCCTCCATAGTCCGGCGACGGATGCACCGTCGTCCATCGTGCCACGTCACGTGGCGGTGTTCACCCGCTACCCGTCAGCCGCGCGTGCCCTTCTCGCGGATCTGGTCCATGATCGTCGGATCCGACAGGGTCGAGGTGTCGCCGCCGTCGCGGCCCTCGGCCATGTCCTTGAGCAGGCGACGCATGATCTTGCCGGACCGCGTCTTGGGCAGCTCGGGCACGATCGTGATGTCGCGGGGCTTGGCGATCGGGGAGATCTCCCGCGACACCTCGGCCCGCAGCTCGTCGATGAGCTTCTGACGATCCTCCTCGGCGTCCACGTTGCCCCGCAGGATCACGTACGCGACGATCGCCTGGCCGGTGGTCTCGTCGTTGGCGCCGACGACCGCGGCCTCGGCGACCGCGCGGTGACCGACGAGGGCCGATTCGACCTCGGAGGTCGAGATGCGGTGACCGGAGATGTTCATGACGTCGTCGACGCGACCGAGCACCCACAGTGCGCCGTCGGCGTCCCACTTGGCGCCGTCACCGGCGAAGTAGTAGCCCTCCTCGGCGAACCGGGACCAGTAGGTGTCGCGATAGCGCTCCATGTCGCCCCAGATGCCGCGGAGCATGGCCGGCCACGGCTCGGTGATCACGAGGAAGCCCTGCTCGTCCGTCGCGACCTCCTTGGCGTCGCCGTCCACGATGGCGACCTCGATACCGGGCAGCGGCCGCATGGCGGAACCGGGCTTGGTCTCGATGACGCCCGGGAGCGGGGAGATCATGATCGCGCCGGTCTCGGTCTGCCACCAGGTGTCGACGATGGGAGCCTTGCCGCCGCCGATGTTCTCGCGGTACCAGCGCCACGCCTCCGGGTTGATCGGCTCGCCGACCGAACCGAGCAGGCGGATCGAGGACAGGTCGTGCGCGGCCGGGATCTCGTTGCCCCACTTCATGAACGTCCGGATCAGGGTCGGCGCGGAGTAGTAGATCGTGACGCCGTACTTCTCGATGATCTGGAAGTGACGGTGCTCATCGGGCGAGTTGGGGGTTCCCTCGTAGACGATGCACTCGGCGCCGTTGGCCAGTGGGGCGTACACGCCGTAGGTGTGGCCGGTGACCCAGCCGACGTCCGCGGTGCACCAGTAGACGTCCTCACCGGGCTTGTGGTCGAAGACGTTGTGGTGGGTGTACGCGGACTGGGTGAGGTAGCCGCCCGAAGTGTGGACGATGCCCTTGGGCTTGCCGGTCGTGCCGGAGGTGTAGAGCAGGAACAGCGGGTGCTCCGAGTCGAAGGCCTCCGGCGTGTGCTCGGTGGACTGCTCGGACATCGCCTCGTCCCACCAGACGTCACGGCCGTCGGTCCAGTCCACGTCGAGACCGGTCCGGCGGACCACGAGCACGTTCTGCACGGACTCGGCGTCGCCGTCGGCATCGACGCCGTTTCCGGAGAGCGCGTCGTCGACTCCTGCCTTCAGCGGTGCGGGCTTACCGCGCCGGAACTGCCCGTCGGCGGTGATGACGAGCTTCGCCTCCGCGTCATCGATGCGGGAACGCAGCGCGTTCGGCGAGAAACCGGCGAAGACCACGGAGTGGGTCAGGCCCAGGCGGGCACACGCGAGCATCGCGATGTAGACCTCGGGCAGCAGGGGCATGTAGATGGCCACGCGGTCGCCGGCGACGAGGCCGAGGGAGCTGAGGTAGTTGGCCGCCCGGCTGACCTCGTCCTTGAGTTCGGCGTAGGTGATGTCGCGGGCGTCGTCGCCGGGCTCGCCGATCCAGTGGATGGCCACCCGGTCGCCGTTGCCGGCCTCCACGTGGCGGTCGACACAGTTGTAGGCCACGTTGAGCTTGCCGCCCACGAACCACTTGGCGACCGGCGCGTCAGACCAGTCCAGGACCTCGGTCCACTCGGTGTCCCAGTCGAGTCGCCGAGCCTGCTCCTCCCAGAAGGCGAGACGGTCGCTCGACGCGCTGTCGTAGAGGTCGGCCTGCGCATTGGCCTGCGCGGCGAAGTCGGGGTCGGGAGCGAAGGACTGGTCGTGCTCGGGAGCGGTCATCAGCGGCTCTCTCTCGGGATCAGATTTCACGGACGGCCGGGATCGTCACGGCGGAAGCGACCGGACCGATGTATGTGAGCGTAGTCACATGCGACGCGCCGTGTTCGGGATCCCGCCCGTCGGGGGGGAGGTCGGGGGAGGCCTGCCCGATCCCGTTCACTCGCGAGGGGTGTTCTCGCCCTTCGTGGAGCCGCCGTCGGACGGTGGCCCGGCGGGTGTGGCGGGCCCCGGGCCGGAGGACTTCGCGGGCTCCGGGGTGTCGGTCGACGAGGACGAGGCAGCGGAGTTCGTCGTCGTCGGCGGCTTGTTCCCGCCCCCCGACGTCGCGCCCGTCGGCGCCGTGGCCCCGGTCGATGCGGGTGGGGTAGCCGGACGGCGTGCTGCGCCGGTGCCAGGCGACGTGCTCGTTCCCTCTGCGCTGGCTCCGAC
>NZ_JAALDN010000135.1 GCF_014144855.1 Dietzia maris
GTGTCGTGGAGCTCCATGACGATCTCGGCGCCCGCCGCCCGGGCGCGCTCGTAGACGACATCCGCGTCGGCGGTGACCACGTAGGCCAACCCGGTTCCCGGCGGCATCGCATGGGGATCATCCGGCCCCGGCCGTTGGTCACCGAGCATGATGCCGCCACCCTCGGGCCACAGCAGTTCGGCGTGCACGATGCGGCCGTCCTCGGCATGGGAGACGGTCTCGACGAAACCCAGTGCCTCGACCAACCAGTCGATGACGGCGCGGGCGTCCGAGCATCGGAAGCAGTGCCACACGGTGGGAGCGGGCTGGGTCCCGGGCTGGTGTGCGCTCATGCCCCGAGTGTGCGCCGTCCGGCGCGAGCGCGGAAGGGCTCCGACGGGGGTGATGCCAAATCGTGGCTGGCTAGACTGCCCGGCGTGCCGCACGCCCCCTCCACCAGCGCAGAGATCCGCAAGGGTCTTGCCGACTGCTCGACCGTCGGGCTGGGACTCGTCCCGCTCGGTCTGGCGTTCGGGGTGCTGATGACGCAGGCCGGGTTCGACTGGTGGTGGGCACCGGTGTTCTCCATCGTCATCTACGCCGGCTCCATGGAGTTCCTCGCGATCGGCCTGCTCACCGCGGTCACTCCCCTGTACTCGCTGGCCGCCGCGGCGTTCCTGGTGAACTTCCGGCACGTCTTCTACGGGCTGAGCTTCCCGATCGAATCCATCCGCTCTCGGCTCGGCCGACTCTATGCCGTCTACGCCCTCACCGACGAGGTGTACGCGATCACCGCCACCAAGCGGCGCGTGGAGATGACCGGCGCCCGGACGCTGACCATCGCGATCACCTGCCAGTCGCTGTGGGTGGTGCCGGGCATCGTCGGTGCGCTCGTGGGATCCGCGCTGCCGGAAGGACTGGACGGGCTGCAGTTCGCGCTGACCGCCCTGTTCGCCGTGCTTGCGGTGGACGCGTGGCGGTCCTCGGGAGACCTGCCGGCGCCGGTGATCGGCCTGGTCTGCGGCCTGGTCGCGGCGGTGGTCGCGCCCGGTCAGATGCTCATCGTGGGCCTGTGCGCGTTCGTCGTAGTGCTGTTGCTGCGCTACGTCTGGGCCGCGCGCACCGAGCGGGCCGCGACGTGACCGCCGCGGTGCCCGGGACCGCCTACCTGCTCGCCGGGCTGGGCGTGATGTTCCTCGTGACGCTCGCGCTGCGGGCCGCCCCGTTCCTGGCGCTGACCCGGCTGCGCGATTCCGGCGTCGTCCGCTATCTGGGCCGCACGATGCCCGCCGGCGTGATGGTCGTGCTGGTGGTCTACACCCTGCGGGACACGACCACCGAGCTCGGCTCGTGGGTGCCGGCGGCCGTCGCGTTGGGGCTCACTCTGGCTGTGCACCTGGCGTTTCGACGGGCCGCGGCGAGCATCGTGCTGGGGACCGCGACCTACATGCTGCTGCAGACCCTGCTGGTGTGAGCCTGCCGGCCCCGCCTGCCGCTCAGTGGACCACCGGGCACGTGCCCAGGTCGACCTTCCACTCGGTCAGGCCGTTGAGCCACCCCGACCGGAGCCGCGTGGGGTCGCCGAGCG
Source organism: Dietzia maris (assembly GCF_014144855.1). Classification (GTDB taxonomy): domain Bacteria; phylum Actinomycetota; class Actinomycetes; order Mycobacteriales; family Mycobacteriaceae; genus Dietzia; species Dietzia kunjamensis. Next base: position 1,568 of record NZ_JAALDN010000135.1, read on the forward strand.
CGGTCAGATCCGGGAAGTAGTCGGCGACGGCGTTGAAGATCAGCTCGAGCTGCATCTTCGCGAGGTTGGCGCCGAGGCAGTAGTGCGGGCCCTGGCCGCCGAAGGTGACGTGGGGGTTCGGATCGCGCAGGATGTTGAAGCTGAAGGGGTCGTCGAAGACCTCCTCGTCGAAGTTCGCGGAGCCGTAGCAGATCAGGACGCGGTCGCCCTTCGCGATCGACACGCCACCGATCTCGGTGTCCTCCATGGCGGTGCGCTGGAACTGGGTGATCGGCGAGGCCCACCGCAGGATCTCGTCGTAGGCGGTCTCGGGCCGCTCGCGCTTGAACAGTTCCCACTGCTCGGGGTGCTCGAGCATGGCGACCATGCCGTGGGTGGTGGCGTTGCGGGTGGTCTCGTTGCCGGCCACGGCCAGGAGGGTGACGAACCAACCGAACTCCTCGGCGGAGAGATGTTCGCCGTCGACGTCGGCCTGGACGAGCTTGGTCACGATGTCGTCGCGCGGGTTGGCGGCGCGGTCCTCGGCCATGGCGTTCGCGTACCCGATGAGCTCCATGGACGCGATGGCGGGAGCGTCAGGGTCGCCGCCGGCGTCGTAGCTGGTCATGATGTTGGACCACTCGAAGATCTTGTGGCGGTCCTCTTGCGGCACGCCCAGTAGGTCGGCGATCGCCTGGAGCGGCAGCTCGGAGGCGATGGCGGTGACGAAGTCGTCGGCGTTCGACTCGGCGGCGGCGGTGACGATCTTGCGTGCCCGGTCGGCGAGCTCGTCGCGCATGCCGGCCACGCCCCGGGGGGTGAACCCGCGGGAGATGATGCGCCGGTGCTTCTTGTGGATCTCGCCGTCCTCGTTGACGAGCATCGACCGCTGGGCCTCGATGATCGATCGGTCGGTTCCCTCGGCGAACCGCGGGATCATCGTGTTCTCGCCGGCGGAGAACACCTCCCCGGTCAGGCGCGAGATCTCCTTGACGTCGGCATGCTTGGTGACCAGCCAGTAGTGGTCGTCGTCGAACCCGTCGGAGCCCGCGCGCTTCTCGACGCGGTGGATCGGTTCGGTTTGCCGGAGCTTGCGCCACTCGTCGTGGGGGAGCCGCTTGGAGAACAGGTCGGGGTCGGTGAAGTCGAAGCCTGCCGGGATGGTGACGTCCATGGTGTCTCCTGGGGCTGGTCGCCCGCCGGGTCCGGCGGGGATGAAACCGTGAATAGTGGTAACTATATACACGTGGCACTATCCTCGAGTGAGATTCTCGACCGCGCTCTGATGTTGGCGGAGCAGATGTCGGGATCGATCGCGCGCGCGGCGGCGAACTACGACCTGACGGTGCCGCGGCTCGAGCTGTTGTTCGTCCTGGGTCTGCAGGGCGAGTGCAAGCAGGTGGAGCTCGCCACCTATCTCGATTGCTCGCCGCGCCAGGTGACCGCGCTGGTGGACGGCCTCGTGGCCAGCGGGCACGTGGAGCGCACGATGCCACCGGACGACCGGCGGGTGCGGCTGGTCAACCTGACGGAGAAGTCACGCCGGATCGTGGATGAGGTGGTGACCGCGCGCGTCGGACTCGCCGAGTGGTTGTTCGAAGGATTCGACGACGACGAGCTGCAGGCGTTCGGCGCGGTGTCCGAGAAGCTGGTCTCCCGGATGAGCGGGCGGGCGCTGAGCCGGCTCCCCGAGCAGTGAGTCGAGTTCGGCCGATGGGGCACGCCGGCCGTTGAATCAGGCGGAGCAGGTAGCGCAGCCGGTGTCCGCGCGGGCGTACTCGACGAACCCGCGGGAGAGGTAGTTGGGGACGGCGGCGGGGGAGTCGTCGTCGCAGGTGTGCAGCCACACCCGGCGGCACCCGGGCACGTTCCAGGCGATGCGGCAGACCTCGGAGAGGAACCATCCGCCCAGGCCGCGGCCGGCGAATTGGGGGAGCAGGCCGAAGTAGACGATCTCCACGTCGACGCCGTCGTCCCCGGCACCGTCAGCGTTGTTGAAGGCTGGGCCGGTGGTCTCGTCGCAGGGGCTCATGCGGAGTTCGGCGAACCCGACGATCTCGCCGCCCCGGGTCGCACGCAGCGTGCTGACGCACGGGTCGGAGCAGTACGAAGCCCAGTCGCCCTCTGCCCACTCCAACCGATCGATCCAATTCCAGTCGCCGCCGATCTCGCGGTACATCCGCGAGTTGAACGACGGCTCGGCGGGGAAGACGCGGGAGATGGTCAGCTCCGCACGGCCAGCGGGACGCAGGTGGTCGGCGTCGGTCTGCTGGAAGTAGGTCACGCTGGTCATCGGGTTATTGAAGCACCGCCGCCCTCCCAGACCCAACATTCGCGGGGGGAGGGCGGCGAGGAGATCAACCACGCGAGGGGCGGAACCTGCGCTGTTCGGCTGACCGCTTGTCGTACCGATTCAGTTGAACGAGATGTGCGGAACACCCGGGATGTTCAGGTCGTTGACGGACCCGGCAGCGGCGTCCTTCGCCTGGTTGAGCGCATCGGTGATTCCGTTCTGCACTCCGACTGCGGCGTGGGGACTGGCTCCGATGGCACCTGCACCTGCACCCAGGGCGGCTGAACCGCCTGCTGCAGCGCCAGTACCGACAATGCCAGCGATCGCGGTGCCAGCGGTGGCGACTGGGCCGGCCGCCATCGCGGCGCCGACGACAGGTGCTGCGATGGGGCCGAGAGCCATCAGGGCGGAGATGATCATTCCGGAGATGGCCGTGGCTGCTGCGAGCATGAGTAATCTTCTTTCTCTTGGTGGGTGGACCTGACGTGTTCGGCGTCAGGGGATGTTGAGCTGTCTGGGGGCGATTGGCGCCTGGGGGATGATCTCCCCGCGTCCGCCAAGGTCGATGGTGATGGTTTCGGGGGCCGGTGGCGCTGGTGCAGGCGCTGGCGCGGGAGCCGGAGCGGGCGCCGGTGCGGGCCGGTACGGGGCCGGAGCGGCCGGCT
>NZ_JAALDN010000136.1 GCF_014144855.1 Dietzia maris
CGAGCGGCGGGTCGGCCAGTGGAGCGGACAGCACGGCGCCCTGGACCGCGAGGTAGAGCATGGTGGCCATGCGGTCGGGGTCGCGGCCGGCGAGGCGGGCGTCGGCCGCGATGGCGCGGGCGAGGACGTCGCGGAGGAACCCGATGAGTCGGTGCTGGGACGTGCCGAGCCGGCGGAACACGTACTCGGCGAGCATGCCGCTCTCGTGTCGGCGCAGCGCGTCGAGCAGGGGGTCGGTGCGCACCTCGTCGGCCATCGCGCACAGCAGGCGGGCCAACTCGCCGGCATCGTGGACCGCGCCCTCCAGCAGGTCCGGGCCGACGCGCTCGACCACGCCGGTGAGTTCGCGGGTGAGGAGGTCGGCGACCAGTGCCCTGACGTCGGGCCAGTGCCGGTAGAGGGTGGTGCGTCCGACGCCGGATCGGCGCGAGACCTCGACCATCGTGGTGCGGCCGGGGCTGATCTCGAGGATCGCGGCCCGGGCGGCGGTGAGCGCGCGGTCCCGCGTGGTGTGGCGCGAAGGGGAGGAAACGGTCACCGGGCCTCCTTCGCGGCGGGTCCCGCGGGGCGCGGATCGGTGCCGGGTCACCCGACGAAAACCCGTGAGCGGAACAGATCGTGCTCTAGTGTCCCAGTATGAGCGACGTGAACCCCGCTGACAAGCACCGATCCGGCCGCCTGCCGCTACCGCCGATGGACCTGCCCAGGTGGGGGACGGCCGCCGAGGCCACGGAGCTGAGCGAGAGCATCCGCGCCCTGCTGCGCGACGTGCTCGGCGTGACCGCGGAGACCGGGCGGACGTTCGACCCGGCCGCGGTGACCGCCTCGCCCTCGCGACTCACCGACGTCGATCTCGCCGCACTGGCCGACATCGTGGGCCCCGGCGACGTCTCGGTCGACGACGCGCAGCGCCTTCCGCGCGCCCGCGGCAAGTCGACGCCCGACCTGTTGGCGTGGCGGACGAGGCCGGCCGTGGACTGCCCCGATGCGGTGGTGGCCCCGGGGGACGACGACGAGGTGGCCGCCCTCCTGGACTGGTGCACCTCCGAGAAGGTCGCGGTCGTCCCCTTCGGCGGCGGCACTTCCGTCGTCGGCGGCCTGGACCCGGACTCCGGGACGAACAGGGCCGTGCTGAGCGTCGACCTGGCCCATTTCGACGGTCTCGAGTCCATCGACCCCGAGTCGGGGGAGGCGGTCCTCGGGGCGGGCGTCACGGGTCCGCGGGCCGAGGAACTGCTGGCTGAGCACGGTTTCTCGCTCGGGCACTTCCCGCAGTCCTTCCCCTACGCCACGCTGGGCGGTTACGCCATGACCCGGTCCTCGGGACAGAGCTCCGCCGGGTACGGGCGCTTCGACGAGATGGTCAGCGGGCTGACGGTGGTCACCCCGGTCGGCGTGATCGAGGCGGGCCGGGCCCCGGCGTCGGCCGCCGGACCGGACCTGCGGCAGTGGCTCCTGGGATCGGAGGGTGCGTTTGGCGTGTGCACCCGGGTGCGCGTGCGGATCCATCCGGTGCCGGAGGTGGTGCGGCACGAAGCGTTCCGCTTCCCCGACTTCGCCACCGGCGCCGCGGCGCTGCGCGCGGTCGAGCAGCAGGGGACGGGCCCGACGGTCATCCGCCTGTCCGACGAGACGGAGACGATGGTGAACCTCGCCACCGCGACCGAGTCGATCGGCGAGCAGGCCGGGGACGACGAGGACCGCTCCGAGGGGTGTCTGTGTCTCTGCCTGTTCGAGGGCACGGCTGCCCACGCCGGGTCCCGGCACACGGAGACGCGGGAGGTCCTGATCACCCACGGCGGCACCTCGCTGGGCCCGGGGCCCGCGCAGTCGTGGGAACACGGCCGCTTCGGGGCCCCGGTCCTGCGCGATGCGCTGCTGGACAACGGCGCGCTGGTGGAGACCCTGGAGACCGCCACCGACTGGTCCCGCCTGCCGGCACTGCGGGCCGCGGTCACGGAGGCGCTGACCACCTCGCTCGAGGCCTTCGGAACGCCGGCGCTGGTCATGTGCCACATCAGCCACGTCTACCCGACGGGTGCGTCCCTCTACTTCACCGTGGTGGCTGGCCAGCGCGGGCCGGACCCCGTCGCCCAGTGGCTCGATGCCAAGCGGGCGGCCTCCGAGGCGATCGTGGCGGCCGGCGGCACGATCACCCACCACCACGCGGTCGGCGTCGACCACCGCCCGTATCTGCAGTCGGAGATCGGCGAGGTCGGACTGCGGATGCTGCGCGCGGTGAAGAGCGCCGTCGACCCCCACGGCGTGTGCAACCCGGGCACACTCATCCCATGAGCGCGCAGCTGTCCGACCGCCGGATCGGGGCGGTCACGCTGCTGGTCAACCCCGCCGCGGGCGGGGGACGCGGAGAGAAGGTGGCGGGCCGGGCCGCCGACCGGCTGCGCGCGCACGGTCTCGAGGTCACCCGGCTAGCCGGAGGCGGGGCGACCGAGTCCCTCGCGCTGGCGCGGCGGGCGGTGGCCGACGGGACCGACGCGCTGGTGGTGTGCGGCGGAGACGGGATGGTCTCGATCGCCGTGCAGGCGCAGGCCTTCACCGATGTGCCCGTGGGCATCATCCCGGCGGGCACCGGCAACGACCTGGCCCGCGAGTACGGCATCCCCCTGGGCGATCCCGAGGCCGCCGCGGACGTCGTCGCCGACGGCCGGGTCGAGACCGTCGACCTCGGCCGGGCCACCCCGGACGGCGGGGAACCGACGGTGTTCGCCTCGGTGCTGTGCGCCGGGTTGGACTCCAGGGTCAACCGGCGGGTCAACGAGATGGGGATCCTCCGCGGGCCCCTGCGCTATGTCCTGGCCTCGATCATCGAGTTCCCGACCTACCGTCCCCGGCGCTTCCGGATGGTCTTCGACGCCGGACTGCAGACCGAGGACACAGTCGAGACCGAGGTGCTGCTCAGCGCGTTCGCGATCACCCGCAGCTACGGCGGGGACATGAAGATCGCGCCCGACGCGGATCGCGGCGACGGACTGTTCGACGTCTGCTACGTCGGGAAGATCTCCAAACTGCGCTTCATGCGCCACTTCCCCTCGATCTACTCCGGCGGCCACGTGGGCCTGCGCGGCGTGTCGACGAGGCGGTGCCGGACGGTCCGACTCGAGGCCGCGGACGTCGAGGCCTTCGCCGACGGGGACGCCGTCGCGCCCCTCCCGGTGACCGTCGAGGTGCTCCCCGGAGCGGGCCGGTTCCTCGTGCCTCGTCGGCCTCTCCAGTCACATCAGCATCACTGATATATGCTGGTCACAGCGCTGACGACGCTTCAGGCCCGCCCTGATACCTCATCGGCCAATTGGTTCGCTTCAGGCGCACCGAGGCGGCATGATCATCACCATGCGCACCAGTCTCATCGCGTCACTCGCGACGATCGCCGTCACCGCCGCCACCCTTGTGGGTGGGGCCGCGACCGCCTCTGCCCAGACGGCTGACCGGACACTGCCGTCCTTCATCCCGCAGCACCTGATCCCCGCCCATCTGGTGCCCCAGGTGGACGGGCTCGTCTCCCAGGTGCGCGCCGCGTTGCCCCCCGAGGTGTGGGCGGCGGTCGGCTCCAGCGAGATGGCCTACCGGGACGTCGCCGGCATGGCGGTGACCGGGGGTCTGCGCGAGGGCATCGTCCGCGAGATCGACTCGTACCGCGTCGGCCGCGCACTCGGGACGCTGGCGCCGAACCCGGAACTCGACCGTGAGGCCCAGGCCTGGGCCGACCGTCTCGCCGCCCGCGACGAGGTGGTCCACAACACCGCCCTGATCGGCCGTGGCTACGGGGAGAACATCGTCGCCGCCGGGACCCACTGCGGCGCGACCTGCCTCGTCGACCTGTGGAAGAACTCGCCCGGCCACAACGAGAACCTCCTCGATCCCGGTTACCGGTCCGCCGGGATGGGAATCGCCTATTCGAGCGGCGGGAAGGTATTCGTGGTACACAACTTCGCGTACTAGAAGCAGGACCACAAGTAGAAGCCCGACCACTAGTAGAAGCCCGACCACTAATAGAAGCAGCACTCTGACTGAACCACTCGATCCGGCGGCACCGGCGCCCGGGTAGAGCCGAGACGACGGGGGAGACCATGTCCGAACGGATACTGAGAGCACTGAGGCTCAAGACCGATCCGGGGGTGTTCTTCACGACTGTCGGGGTCATCCTGCTCTTCGTCGTGGTGACGTTCTTCGCCGGCGAATGGGTGGGCAGCGTATTCGGCACCGCGTCCGGCTGGATCATGACCAACCTCGGTTGGTTCTACATCTTCGGTGTCACCGCGTTCCTCGGCTTCCTCATCTGGATCGCGCTCAGCCGGTTCGGTCACGTCCGCCTGGGCGGGGACGACGAGCTGCCCGAGCACTCCACACTCACCTGGTTCGGCATGCTGTTCGCGGCCGGGATCGGCACCATCCTCATGTTCTGGGGCGTGGCGGAGCCCATCTCGCACTTCGCGACCCCGCCGCGCGGGGGTGTCGAACCCGGCAGCCGGGAGGCCGCCACCGAGGCGATGGCGTTCACGCTGTACCACTTCGGCCTGCACACCTGGACGATCTTCGCGCTGCCCGCCCTGGCGTTCGCCTACTTCATCTACAAGCGCAAGATGCCGCCGCGGGTGAGCTCGATCTTCGCGCCGCTGCTGGGCGACAAGATCTTCGGCCCGCTCGGCAAGACGATCGACATCGTGGCGCTCGTCGGCACCGTGTTCGGTGTGGCGACGTCGGTCGGCCTGGGCACGCTGCAGATCAACGCCGGCCTGGACGAGCTGTTCGGCATCGCCATGTCCCCGGTCGTCCAGGTCCTCGTCATCGTCGTGGTCACCACCATCGCGTGCATCTCCGTGGCCCTGGGCCTGGAGAAGGGCATCAAGCGGCTGTCCAACCTCAACATCGCGGTCGCGGTCGCGCTGCTGATCTTCGTCGTGGCGACCGGGCCCACCCTCTTCCTGCTCAAGGGCACCGTCGAGTCGCTGGGGATCTACCTGTCGACCCTGCCGGAGCTGGCGCTGTGGAACAACGTCTTTCCTGCCAACGACGACCTGGCCTCGTGGCAGAACACGTGGACCGTCTTCTACTGGGCGTGGACCATCACGTGGTCGCCGTTCGTGGGCATCTTCATCGCCCGGATCAGCCGCGGCCGCACGATCCGCCAGTTCGTCTTCGGCGTCCTCGCCCTGCCGGTGGGCTTCTCGGTGTTGTGGTTCGGCATCTTCGGCATGGCCTCGTTCCACATCGAACTCTTCGGTTCCGGCGGCCTCACCGAGGCGGTGGTCGACGACGGCGACATCCCGGGCGCGCTGTTCGCGTTCCTGTCGAACTACCCGCTGGCCACGCTGCTCTCCGGTATCGCGGTGCTGCTCGTCGTCGTCTTCTTCACCACGTCCGTCGACTCGGCGTCGATGGTCGTCGACATGATGGCCTCCGGCAAGGACGACGACTTCGAGCCCTCGCCGACCCATCAGCGCGTCATCTGGGGCGTGCTCATGGGCGCGGTCGCGGCGACCCTGCTGGCCGGCACGGGCGAGGGCGGACTGACCGCGCTTCAGGAGGTCATCACCGTCATCGGCCTGCCGTTCTTCATCATGGGTTTCGTCATGATGTACAGCCTGGTGCGCGGGATCAGCAATGACATGGGGGAGAGGCCGCCCACGATCACCCGCCAGTGGCGCCGTGCCTACTCGGCCGAGGAGCTCGAGAAGCACGAGGAGGCGCCCTCGCCCGAGCCGGTGCACCCGCTGTACCACATCCCGGGGGACGGGGAGCAGGACGACGGTGCCCCCCTGTCGGCCGGCGACGACAAGGGGACGGCAACCGAGAAGGACTAGTGGCCGCGGACGTCGAGCATCGTCATGCCCGCGTGCATCTCCCACGCGAGGATCTCGGCGCCGTGGTCGCCGGCGGTGACACGCCGCCCCCCGGCGGCGGTCATCCGCGCGGCGTCGCCGGTGTCCATCGGGCCTTCGCCCTCCAGCGTCACCGAGCCCAGGGGCACGTAGAGGTGGAGGTGGGGCGCGTCGGGGAGGTGGACGGACCGGCCGGGTCCCAGCCGCGCTGCGTGCAGCGCGGACGTGCGGTCGCGGATCCGGATGGCGGCACGGTCCGAGTAGGTGGGTAGCCCTCCGGCGACGACGACGAGCTGGTTCTCCAGCTCCGCCGGTTCGATCTCGAGCTGTTCGTACCCGGGATCCCCGCCGGTCTCGTCCGGGACGACCCACATCTGGACGAGGTGGACCGGGTCGGCGGGGGCGGCCTCGGTGCGGACCGAGCCGTCACGCCAGGCGTCGTTGCGTTCGGAGTGCAGGATTCCCGTGCCGGCGCTCATCCGCTGCGCGAGTCCGGGGTAGATGATCCCGCTGTGTCCCTCGGAGTCCTGGTGCACGAGCGAGCCGGACAGGACCCAGGTGACGATCTCCATGTCCCGGTGGCCGTGCGTGTCGAATCCGGAGCCGGCGGCGATGCGGTCGTCGTTGTTCACCAGCAGGCGGCCGAAGTGCGTGTTCATCGGGTCCTGGTAGTTGCCGAACGAGAACGAGTGGCGGGAGTCCAACCACCCGCCGGCGTCGTGTGAGCGCGACCGGGACCGGTGGATACGGATGTCGGACATGGGCTCTGTGCCCCCTCCCCAGAGGTGGATGACGCATCAACTATAGCATCGGCCGGTGGCGGGATGACGCTCTCGCGCGTTCGGTGGCGGCGATGGAGGGGGCACTTTAGGGTTCGAAACGACTGTTCGGGCGATCGTTCAGAACGCCCGTCCAGAAAGATTGTTTATCTGTCAGCGGCCCGGCGCCGACGAGCGTAGAGTGACGGGTGTCACACCGACTAGCGGGAGGTTCCACGATGTTGCAGAACGCGCTGGCCACCACGGTGCGAGTAGGTGTGGCCACGTACAGCGGGGTGGCGCAGATCGTCGTGGACAACACTCTCGGGCGGGTGCTCGACACCAACCCCGACAAGGTCCGGTAGGTCGTCGGGGCCCGTTCTGCTCCTCGGGCGCCCTACTGATCGGCTCCGGGCGTCGCATCCCTGACCTCGCCGACGAGTTCTGCCAGGACGTCCTCCAGGACCAGCAGCCCACGCGGGTCGGGTTCGCCGGGTTCGCGATCGTCGACGACCGCGAGGTGGGCCCGCGCCCGCTGCATCGCCTCCAGGACGTCGTCGAGGGGGGTCTCCGCGGGCACGATCCCCAGTTCGCGGATCCGATCCCGGCGCAGAGGCTGGGACAGGTCGTCGCCGAGGGTGTCCTTGACGTGGACGTAGCCGACGTACGCGCCGCCGCGGCGCACGGGGAACCTCGAGTGCCCCGTCCGCACGCACAGTTGCTGCACGTCTCCGGTGGACCAGTCCTCCTCGATCGAGTCCACCTCCGCGATCGGCCGGAGGACGTCGGCGGCGGTGATGTGATCGAACTCGAGCGCGCCCTCGAGCAGCAGCGTCTCGTCCTCGTCGAGGAGGCCGGAGTCCTCGGCCGCGGCGACCATCCCGTGCATCTGGTCCACCGTGAAAGTGGTCTCCACCTCGGAACGCGGTTCCACCCGCAGTACGTACCTCACCACCGCGTCCGCGGACTTGTTCATCAGCCAGATCGCGGGCAGGAACACCAGCACGAAGACCCGCAGGACCGGGCCGAGCAGGAGGGCCGCGGCCGCGGGCCGGGCGATCGCCATGTTCTTGGGCACCATCTCGCCGAGCACCATGTGCAGGAACGTGACGATGAGCAGGGAGATCACCAGAGCGATCGGGTGGGCGAACCCGGTGGACACGCCCAACCAGCCCAGCGGCTGCTCGATGAGATGGGCGATGGCGGGTTCGCCGACCGCGCCGATGAGCAGCGAGCAGGCCGTGATGCCGAGCTGCGTGGCCGCCAGCGAGAGCGACACGTTCTCCATGCCGCGCAGCGACCACAGTGCGCGCGTGCTGCCCTCGGCCGCGTGCGGCTCCAGGTTGTCGCGCCGCGCGGAGACCATCGCGAACTCCGCGGCGACGAAGAACCCGTTGCCCAGCAGGAGGGCCACCAGGACCAGCAATGCCACGCCGTCACTCATCCGGGTCCACCGCCTCGGGCTCGTCCCGCAGGACGGTGGCGCGCACCTGCTCGGCCCGGTGCGCGCGCAGTGATGCCACCCGCAGGCGCACACGCGCCCGCGTCGGCAGGTCGTCGTCGTCGCGGTTCTCGTGGTCGTGCGCGTCCAACTCGGTCTCGTCGCCGACCCGGGGGAGTCGGTCCACCGCCTCGGACAGGAGCCCGGACAGGGTGGACACCGTCTCCACCGGCGGGATCTCCAGTCGCAGGATGGCGCCCAGTTCGTCGGGCCGCATCATCCCGCCCACGAGCACGGTGTCGTCGTCGACCCACTCGTGGGTGCGCGACGCACGGTCCTGCTCGTCATCGATCTCGCCGACGATCTCCTCCACCAGGTCCTCCAGGGTGACGATCCCCGCGGTCCCGCCGAACTCGTCCACCACCACGGCCATCTGCAGATCGGTCTGACGGAGCAGCCGCATGAGCGGGTCGAGCGTCATCACCTCCGACACCACGGTCGCCTCGGTGGCGATCTCCCGCACCGGCGTCCGGGCGCGCTCGTCGACAGGCACGGCCAACGCCTGCCGGTAGTGGACGACGCCCACCACCTCGTCGACGGTCGCGCCGAGGACGGGGAACCGCGACCGGCCCGTCGCGGCCACCGTGTCGAGCAGGTCCTGCGCGGTGTGGTCACGCAGGAACGTCACCAGCGGACGGGGCACCATCACGTCCGCCGCGCGGTGTTCCCCGAACGAGATCGAGCGGGTCACCAGCTCGGCCGTGTGCGGGTCCATCGCGCCCTGACGGCCCGACCGCGCGGCCGACGCCCGCAGCTCCTCGGGTGACCGTGCCTCGCCGGGTTCCTCCTGCGGGGTGAACCCGAGCAGCCGCAGGACGACGTTGGCGGTGGTGTTGAGGCCCGTGACCAGCCAGCCGAACACCGCCATGAAGATCCGCTGGGGGATCACGACCAGCCGCGCGACCCGCATCGGAGCGGCGATGGCCCAGTTCTTGGGGACCAGTTCGCCGAAGACCATCTGGAGGAAGGTGACGACGACGAAGGCCACCGTCATCGCGATGCCGCGGGCCGCCGGCTCGGACATCCCCGACACGCCGAGGGCGCCGGTGATCAGCTCCCCCACGGAGGGACCGGTGAGGTATCCCGCCAGGAGGCTGCTGACCGTGATGCCCAGCTGGGCCCCCGACAGGTTCGTCGAGGTCCTGGCCAGGGACCCGTCGAGGGTCGTGGCGATGCGATCGCCCTCCGAGCCGGCCGCACGCACGTCGTCCCGGTTGACGGTGAGGAACCCGAACTCGACGGCCACGAACAAGGCGTTGGCACTGATGAGCAGTATCAACGCCAGCGTGAGCGTCAGGGCGATGGCCACGTCAGGCCCGGCTACTGGCCGTCTGCCGTACCGTCCGAGCCGCCCACGGCCTGATCCGGCTGCTCAGGGGTCTGGTACACCTTCTTCTGCTCGGCGCGCTCGGCAGCGCCGTCCCCGCCCGCGCCGGACGTCGCAGCGGAGCTCGCCGCTCCCGCGGAGTCGTGCGGTGTCGCGCCCCCGGTG
>NZ_JAALDN010000137.1 GCF_014144855.1 Dietzia maris
GGGCGAGGCGGGCGAGGCGGGCGAGGCGGTGGCGGGCGCGGACGACGCGACCGAGGCCCCCGAGCGCCTGCTCACCCTGACCACCTGCCACCCGATGTACTCCAACGCCGAGCGGCTCATCGTGCACGCCGCCCTCGTGGAGACCACCGCGAAGACCGACGGCCGCCCGGCCGCCCTGGAGGAGTGAGCCGATGTACGCCTACCTGTGGCGATCCCTGCCCGGCCCGCGGCCGGTCAAGGTCGCGCTCGTCCTCATCCTGCTGGCGGCCGTGTTCGTGCTGCTCATGGAGGTCGTGTTCCCGTGGGTGGCGCAGCAGCTGCCGCACACCGACGTCACCGTGTAGGCAGAACCGCCGCGCAGTCGCCGTGACCGTGGCGGCGACGTCACCGCGGCGGGCGCCCTAGATATGGACGGTCACGTCCGCGTCCTCGCGCAGCTTCTGCGACAGCTCCTCCATCGCGCCGGCCTCCTTCTCGGCCCGAACCTGCTCCTCGACCTGGCCGCGCACCTGCTCCAGCGGCGGCAGCCCGCCACCGCCGGCCGCACCACCGCCGGACATCGCCTGCTGCTGCGCGACCTGCTCGTAGGCGGCCTGCACCTCGGCGTCGGTCGCCTCGAACACCCCGTACTCGTCGGTGATCAGCTTCTGGACGCGCAACTGCTTGTCGATCTGGTCCAGCACGGCCTCGCGGTCCAGGCCCTGCCCGCCCATCGCCTCGACGAACTCGTCGGTACTGACCTGGTTGCGTTCGGCGAACACGGCCAACTCGGCCTGGATCTCATCATCGGAGACCTCGATCCCCCGCTTACCGGCCTCCTGCGTGAGCAGTTCGGTGCCGATCAACCCGTCAGTGGTCAGCTCCTTGAGCTGCGCCTCGTCAACGGGCTGGCCGGACATCTGGGCCTGCATGCTCATCTGCTGGTACTGGTTCTCGAACACCGACAGGAACTCGTCGCGCGAGATCTCGGTGCCGTTCACCTCGGCCACCGGGTCGGGGATGTCGGAGGTGTCGGGCCCGTCCGCGGACTGCTCGCCCTCCTGCCCGGGCTCGGTCGCCTGTTCGGACTGCTCGGCCGCTGCCTGCGTCTCCGCGGCGCCGCCCTCGTCGTCGTCGCCCCCGGCGCCGCAACCCGCGACCACCAGTACGAGTCCTGCGGCGGCGACCGCCGACCTCCATGTTCGTGAGCGCACTCGATCTCCTGACGTTGACGTGTGCGTGAAGCCGCGACGCTACACATCCGAGTTGAGCGGGAGCTGTGCACGAGACGCCAGCGGGTGCGGGCAGCGCGCCGTCACGCGCCGCCCGCACCCGCGTCGTCGTCGGGGGTCAGGGGTCGGGGGTCAGAACCGGAGGATCGCGCCCTCCGCCACGTCCTTCGGCAGGGAGTCCACCACGACCACCGATCCGGACGTGGCCAGGACCTGACCGACCGCGGTGTCCAGATCGTCGGGGCCGTGCTCGGCGGTGCAGCGGCGGCGGGTGAGCAGCAGTGTCTCGACGCGTCCCTCGCGGGCGGCGTGCAGGATGTCCGACCCGCCACCGGCCAGTGCGCGACCGGCGCCGATCGCGTCACCGAAGCGTTCCGCGACCGCGTCGGACTGCCGTTGCATCGCCGGCCGGACCACCGCCCACGCCCGCTCGTGCAGTTCGGCGGGCGACAGGGCGTCCGGGTTGCCGGCGGCCACCTCGTCCACCAGGTGTTCGTAGTTCAGGTACCCGCGGAACTGCGGGAGATGCTCGGTCACCGCCGCAAGGACGACGGGCCGCCGATCGTTGGGGCGCAGCGCCTCCTGCAGCCCCTTCGCGATCTGCCGCAGGAACTTCTCCCGCTGCACGTCCCCGACCTCGGCGCCCGTGCCGTGACTGTGCACCATCCCCCCGCCGGCCCTGTTCGCCCCGGGGCCGGCGCCGGCTGCCCCGCTGAAGCGCTGCTGCTGGTGCGAGGGCGGCTGGATATCGCCGGCCATGTCGTCGATCGAGGACGGGATCGAGCCCAGGTCGAGCTCGCGGATCGTCGAGGCGGTGCCCTCGAGGAGGCGGACCTTGTTCTGGCTGCCCGCGAGGACCAGGAACTCGCCGTCACCGACCGCGGCCGGCACGACCGGCCGGACGGCGAACCGGTCGCTCACGTGGACCGCCTCGGCGACGTCCGTGGACAGGCGGTACGCGCGCCAGAACCCCTTCGACGCGAACAGCGCGAGACCGTCGGACAGACGCTGCCAGTACGCGTCGTCCTCCAGCAGGGCGACCAGCGGGCCGAGGATCTCGTCGGACTCCTCCTGGGCCACGCCGTGCGCCTTGAGCCGGGTCTCGGCGTCCTTGATGAGCGACTTGGCGCGGATGGGGTTCTCGCGGACCTCTGCCCCGGCCCGGGCCGTGGGCAGGAAGATCGACACGGCCCGGCCGCTGGCGGTGCCCAGCTCGGCGAGGTCGGTCAAGGGGATCGGATCGACTTCTGCGGTGCGGGTGACATCAGCCATGACCTGACGCTACTGATCGCGACGGCGCTCGGGTAGGTCGTGACAGGGTTGTTGCGCGCCCGTGACCGTCGGGCCCGGGACGTCCGCCGTGGATACCATCGCGGAAGTGACCGATGCGCCCGTGACCCCCGCGACGACCCGGCCGGTCAGCACCGCCCGGGTTCTCACCACCCTGATGGTCCCGATGTTCATGGCGCTGCTCGCGCTGTCGGTGATCAACGTGGCGCTGCCGGTGATCGGCACCGCCCTGGACTCGGATTCGCGGGGATTGCAGTGGGTGGTGTCCGGGTACGCGTTGGCGTTCGGGCTGTTGCTCGTGCCGTCGGGGCGGTTGGGCGACGCGACCGGACGCAAGCGCCTGTTCCTGGCGGGTGTGGCGGTGTTCGTGGGCGGGGCGGTGGTCGCCGGGTTCGCCCAGTCGATCGAGATGCTCAACCTGGCGCGCCTCATCCAGGGCGTGGGGTCGGGGATGCTCAACCCGCAGACGTTCGGCCTCATCCAGAAGTACTTCCGGGGTGGGGCGCGGGCGCGCGCGTTCGCCACGCTGGCCACGACGGTCTCCATCGCCACCGCGTCGGGGCCGCTGGTCGGCGGGTTGCTCATCGAGGTCCTCGGCGATGACCTCGGGTGGCGCGCGATGTTCCTGGTCAACGTCCCGCTCGGCGCGTTGGCGCTGGTGTTGGGCTGGCGCTGGTTGCCCGACGACCGCCGCCTCCCGCCGGGCGAGGCGGGGCCCGACGTGGGTGGGTCCGCCGCGCGT
>NZ_JAALDN010000138.1 GCF_014144855.1 Dietzia maris
TGGTTCGCCGTCGGCTCGCCGCGCGGGTGAGGTCCTCGTCGTCGTCACCCGGATCGTCGCCGGACGCTATCGGTCACGACGACGACGAGGCCTACACCTCCCCGGCGGAGATGCTGACCGATCTGGATGTCATCGACGCCGCGCTCGGGGCCTGCGGTGGCGAGCTGGCGCGGTCGCCGCGTCTGCGGGACCTGCGGTGGGCGGTACGGACGTTCGGGTTCCACCTGCAGGCACTCGACATGCGGCAGAACTCGGAGTCGCACGAGGAGGTGCTCACCGAGCTGTTCGCCCTGGCCGGGGTGAGCGAGGACTACTCGGCGCTGGACGAGGACGCCCGTGTGGAGCTGCTGCTGCGCGAACTCTCGCACGACCGGCCGCTGCTCGGGCCGCGCGCGGAGCTGTCAGAGCTGGCGGCCAAGGAACTCGGGGTGATGCGGGCGGCCGCCGCGGCCGTGGACCTGCTCGGCCCGGAGGTGGTGCCGCACTACATCGTGTCCATGTGCGGGACGGTCTCCGACCTGCTCGAGCCGGCGGTGTTGCTGCGCGAGGTTGGATTGTTCTCCGGTGACCCGGCGGAGCCCCGCTCGAGCGTTCGGCTGATCCCGCTGCTGGAGACGATCGACGACCTGGCGGCGGGGCCGGACATCCTCGACACGGCGCTCGCGATCCCGCAGTTCCGGGCGCTGGTCCGGGCGCAGGGCGACGTGCTGGAGGTGATGCTCGGCTACTCGGACTCCAACAAGGACGGCGGGTACCTGGCCGCCAACTGGGCGCTCTACCAGGCCGAACGCGATCTCGCCGAGGCCGCGACGCGGGCGGGCGTGCACCTGCGCTACTTCCACGGCCGTGGCGGCGCCGTCGGCCGGGGCGGCGGCAACTCCTACGAGGCGATCCTCGCGCAGCCACCGGGCGCGGTGCAGGGCGCGCTGCGGATCACCGAGCAGGGCGAGGTCATCTCGGCCAAGTACTCCGAGCCGCGGCGGGCGCGCCGCAACCTCGAGGCGCTCGTGGCGGCGACGCTCGAGGCCTCGCTGCTCGACGTCGAGGGTCTGGGCGACCGGGCCGGGGAGGCGTACGGGGTGATGGCCGAGCTCGCGCGGCTTGGGCGGGCGGCGTACGCGTCCCTGGTGCACGACGACCCGGGGTTCATCGAGTACTTCACCACCTCCACCCCGGTCGCCGAGATCGGGGAACTCAACATCGGGTCCAGGCCGTCCTCCCGCAAGCAGACGTCGAGCGTCGAGGATCTGCGGGCGATCCCGTGGGTGCTGTCGTGGTCGCAGTCGCGGGTGATGCTGCCCGGCTGGTTCGGCGTGGGCACCGCACTGCGGCAGTGGGTCGACGCCGAGGGCGAGGCGGCGGCCGGGGAGAGACTGGCCACGCTCCGGCGGCTGAACGACGACTGGCCGTTCCTGCGTACGACCCTGTCCAACATGGCGCAGGTGATGGCCAAGGCGGACATGGGGCTGGCCGGTCGCTACGCCGAACTCGTCCCGGACGCCAAGGTGGGTCGGCGGATCCACGGGGTGCTCACCGACGAGTTCGACCTGACCCGCGAGATGCTGCTGGAGATCACGGGGCAGGAAACGCTGTTGGACGACAACCCGGCGCTGGCCCGCTCGGTGCGCAACCGCTTCCCCTACCTCGAACCGCTCAACGTGCTGCAGGTCGAGTTGCTGCGCCGCTATCGCGCCGGGGACTCCGACCCGGCGGTGCGAACCGGCATCCAGCTGACCATGAACGGCCTGGCCACGGCCCTGCGCAACTCGGGGTGATCCTCGACGTGCCGGCTAGCGTAGCTGTCGCTGGGTGAGCGGGATGAGCAGCGCGCACACCACCGCCAGCCCGGCGATCCACGGGACCGGACCGCCGGCGCGCGAGAGCTCGGCGAGCACGTACGGCGTGGCCATCCCGAGGTAGGCCAGGACGTAGAACACGGCCACGAGCCCGGCGTGGTCCCGCGGTCCGGACTGCAGCTCGACCTCGACCAGCCCCGCCACCAGCAGCGTGGCGTATCCCACGCCGAGCAGGACCGCGACGGGCAGCAGCCACAGGGCGCGGCCGGGGAGTGCGGGCGAGGCGGCCAGCAGCGCTCCGGCGGCCATCCCGAGCGA
>NZ_JAALDN010000139.1 GCF_014144855.1 Dietzia maris
CTCGAGGAGGCCGAGGAGCTCACCCGCGACAACACGGTCATGACCCTGGCCATGTGCGTGAACTACGGGGGTCGCGCCGAGATCGTCGACGCCGCCCGCGACTTCGCCCGCCGCGTGGCCGCCGGCGAACTCTCGCCCGACGACCTCACGGAGGACAACTTCTCCCAGTTCCTCGACGAGCCGGACATGCCGGACGTGGACCTGTTCCTGCGGCCGTCCGGAGAGCTGCGCACGTCCAACTTCATGCTGTGGCAGGCCGCCTACGCCGAGTTCGTCTTCCAGGACACGCTGTTCCCGGACTTCGACCGCCGCGACCTGTGGGCGGCGTGCCTGGAGTACGCCGAGCGCGACCGGCGCTTCGGCGGCGTCACCAGCCCCTGACTCGCGGGCGCCCGGTCAGTCAGCCAGGCCAGCCCCGCCCGCCTGGCCCGCCGCGCACTCCGCGCACAGGCCGAACAGTTCGACGGTGTGGCTGACGTCGGTGAACCCGTGTGCCCGGCCCGCGCGATGGGCCCACACCTCGACCCCCGGCTCCTCGACCTCCACGGTGAACCCGCAGACGCGGCACACCAGGTGATGGTGGTGCGAGTCGGAGCACTTCCGGAAGATCAGTTCCCCGGAGTCGGTCCGCAGCACGTCGACGGCCTCCGCGTCGGCCATCGACTGCAGGGTCCGGTACACGGTGGTCAGCCCGATCGTGTCGCCGCGCTCGCGGAGTTCGGCGTGCAGGTCCTGGGCGGAACGGAAGCCCTTGGACTCGTCGAGCAGAGCGGAGATCGCGCTGCGTTGGCGAGTCGACCGCACGCCGATCGGCTTGTCCGGTGTCGTCATGGATCTACTGCTCCCCGGCGTGCCCGACGGCCGCCTCGACGATGTCGAGCAGATGCTCGTCCAATAGTTCGTAGCGCATTTCCCGACCCTGCCGGTGGGAGGAGACCACGCCGGAGGACTTGAGGATGCGCAGGTGCTGACTGACCAGCGGCTGGGTGACGCCAAGTGCGTCGACCAACTCGTGCACGCACCGGGGACCGTCCCGGAGCTGCAGCACGATCGCGATACGCAGCGGGGCGGACAGGGCCCGGAGCAGTTCTCCGGCCGCGGACACCACCCGCTCGGGCGGCAGGGGGACCGGGGAGGCCCGGTGGTCGGCGTCGTGGACGTCCGTGACCGGGTCGGATCCGGTCGATCGGGGTCCGCTGTGCATCGTCTCCACCTTCCGGGCTCGCTCCCGGGCTCGGTCGCCGCCGGCGTCGTATCGGGTAGGGGACCCCAGTATCCCAGACCCGGGGGGCCGACCGGATACCCTGGTGAAAGTGCCCGGGCGCCGGCCCGCGCCGAGGTGGTCCACCCGACGCCTCCGCCAACCGACTCACCAAGGGAGAACCCCCGACGTGGCAGCCTCAGCTTCCGTCATCGACACCGTCGTCAACCTCTGCAAGCGCCGAGGACTGGTGTACCAATGTGGCGAGATCTACGGCGGTACGCGCTCGGCGTGGGACTACGGCCCCCTGGGTGTGGAGCTCAAGGACAACATCAAGAAGCAGTGGTGGCGCACCTTCGTCACCGGCCGGGACGACGTGGTGGGCCTGGACTCGTCGATCATCCTGCCCCGCCAGGTGTGGCAGGCCTCCGGCCACGTCGAGACGTTCACCGACCCCCTGGTCGAGTGCAGGTCCTGCCACACCCGGCTGCGTCAGGACCATCTCCAGGAGGCGTACGCCGCCAAGAAGAAGCTGGATCACCCGTCCGAGGCCCCGATGTCGGAGATCGCCTGCCCCAACTGCGGGAACAAGGGCCAGTGGACCGAGCCCCAGCTGTTCTCGGGCCTGATGAAGACCTTCCTCGGCCCCGTGGACAACGAGACCGGCCTGCACTACCTGCGTCCGGAGACCGCGCAGGGCATCTTCATCAACTACAAGAGCGTCATGACCACCGCGCGTCGCAAGCCGCCGTTCGGTATCGGCCAGATCGGCAAGGCGTTCCGCAACGAGATCACCCCCGGCAACTTCATCTTCCGCACCCGCGAGTTCGAGCAGATGGAGATCGAGTACTTCGTCAAGCCCGAGGAGGCGGACGAGCACTTCACGACGTGGGTCGAGGACTGCTGGGACTGGTTCGTGGACCTGGGGATCGACCCGCAGAACCTGCGTCGCTTCGACGTCCCGGAGGACGAGCGCGCCCACTACTCGGCGGGCACGATCGACTTCGAGTACAAGTTCGGGTTCACCGGCACCGAGTGGGGCGAACTCATGGGTATCGCCAACCGCACGGACTACGACCTCACGCAGCACCAGACCCACTCCGGGGAGGACCTGCAGTACTTCGACCAGGCCTCGGGTGAGAAGTACATCCCCTACGTCATCGAGCCGAGCTTCGGCCTGACCCGCTCGCTCATGGCGTTCCTCGTGGACGCCTACACGGAGGACGAGGCGCCCAACGCCAAGGGCGGAGTGGACACCCGGACGGTGCTCAAGCTCGACCGCCGGCTCGCGCCGGTCAAGGCCGCGGTGCTGCCGCTGTCGCGCAACGCGGACCTGTCGCCCAAGGCCCGTGATCTGGCGGCCCAGCTGCGCAAGAACTGGAACGTCGACTTCGACGACGCCCAGGCCATCGGTCGCCGCTACCGCCGCCACGACGAGATCGGCACCCCGTTCTGCATCACGGTCGACTTCGACACCTTGGAGGACCAGGCCGTGACCATCCGTGAGCGAGACACCATGGCGCAGGAGCGCGTGGCGATCGACCAGGTCGAGGGGTACCTCGCCCAGCGCCTGATCGGGTGCTGACGGACTCCCCTGGCACACTGGTCGGGTGAGAAGAACAACCCGGTCCCCGCTCCGTGCAGTGTCCAGGGCCGTCGGCTGGCTCCTGGCCATCGCACTGCTGTTGTGCCTGGTCATACCCGGATTCATCTCGTTCCGGGTGTGGTCCGTGGCGCGTGTCGACGATCGATCTCCGGCCGACGCGATCGTGGTGCTGGGCGCGGCGCAGTACAACGGCATCCCCACCCCCGTGTTCCAGGCCCGGCTGGAGCACGCGGCTCTGCTCTTCGAGGAGGGGGTCGCGCCCCAGGTCATCACGGTCGGTGGTAGCCAGCCGGGTGACCTGTACACGGAGGCCGGGTCGGGGCGGGCCTATCTGACCCGCCTCGGCGTGCCCCCGGAGGTGATCCTGGCGGTGGAGACCGGGACCAACACCGAGGGCAGTCTGGACGCCGTGGCGCAGACCGTGCGCGACCAGGGCGGGCAGTCGGTGGTGCTGGTCAGCGACCCCACGCACTCGTATCGCTCGCGCATGATGGCGCGGGACGCGGGGCTGGACGCGTGGACCTCGCCGACCCGCCACGGGCCGGCGGTGTGGACCCGGGAGAACCAGATCATGGGCATCATCCGGGAGACGGGCGCGGTGCTCTGGTACCAGTACCACCGGCTCGCCGGGAGCAGTGTGGACTTCCCGGACTGAACCGCCGGGGCGGGTCGCGCGAGCGGATGCGGCCTGCCGCAGGGATGACGGGGCGGTGACGCCCGGAGGAGAAGTGGATGACGGGATACGCGTACGACGCCGCGGACGCCGAGCGCCGGGTCGACGAGGGTTCCGGCCGCGCCCGCGGGAAGGCGAGTGAACGCAGCCCGTTCGACCGGGACCGCGCCCGCGTCCTGCACTCGGCCGCATTGCGCCGGCTCGCCGACAAGACCCAGGTGGTCGGCCCCGGGGACGGCGACACCCCGCGGACCCGCCTCACCCATTCGCTCGAGGTCGCCCAGATCTCCCGCAGTATCGCGGCCGGGCTGGGGTGCGACCCGGACCTGGCGGACCTGGCGGGCCTGAGCCACGACATCGGGCACCCGCCCTACGGCCACAACGGCGAGCGGGCGTTGGACGAGGTCGCGCGCGGGTTCGGCGGTTACGAGGGCAACGCCCAGACCGTCCGGATCCTGTCGCGGCTCGAGCCCAAGGTCGTCGACGCCTCCGGCCGTGGGGTGGGGTTGAACCTCACCCGCGCCGCGCTGGACGCCGCCACCAAGTACCCGTGGCTGCCGCGGGAGGGGACGCGGAAGTTCGGCGCCTACACCGATGACGCGGACACCCTCGCGTGGATCCGGCAAGGCGCTCCCGGGGACACCCGGTGCCTCGAGGCCCAGATCATGGACTTCTCCGACGACGTCGCCTATTCGGTCCACGATGTCGAGGACGCGATCGTCGCCGGCCGGCTGGACCTGCGCTCGCTGTCCGACCGGTCGGAGGTCGCCGCGCTCGCGGAACTGGGCGCGGAGGAGTTCCGCGGTCCGGACGCCGATCAGCTGGAGCAGGCCGCCGGGCGTCTCGGTGCGCTCGAGGTGGTCCGCGCCGTGCAGCCGTTCTCCGAGAGCTTCACCGGGTTCGTGGCGCTCAAGGCCTTGACCAGTGAGCTGGTCGGGCGGTTCGTCATGCCCGCCATCCACGCCACCCGCGAGGTGCACGGGGCCAGGCCGCACGGCCGCTACAGTGCGGATCTCGAGGTGCCGGTGGAGGTCGAGGCCGAGGTGGTGATGCTCAAGACGATGGCGGTGCGCTACGTCATGAGCGACCCCGGCCACCGCTTGAGGCAGGACCGCCAGCGGGACCGGATCCACCGGGTGGCGGAGTTCCTCGCCCAGTCCGCGCCCGCGGGCCTCGACCCGGTCCTGCGCCCGCTGTGGGATTCGGCCCCGGACGACGCCGCGCGGATGCGGGTGATCGTCGACCAGATCGCCCTGTACACCGAGAGCCGGCTCGAACGGGTCGACCGGGCGAGCGCCGGCATCCAGGCCGCCTGGGGCTGAGCCGCCCGCGCCCGGCCCCCGTCAGCCGACCGCGCGCACGACGTCGCCGACCAGCCGGTCCACGCCCACCTCGTCGAGTGTCGAGCCGGGGGAGAAGCCGGTGCGGACCACCACGAGGTCGGCGGAGGGGACCACCACGACGTACTGCCCGTCGTGCCCGGAGGCCCAGAACGCGTCGGTCGGCATGCCCGTGAACCGGAGCGGGGTCCCGTCACCGGCCGTGTTGAGCCACCACTGGGCGCCGTACGGTTCGGGCTCGCCGCCCGCCGGGACCCCGGTCGTCGCGTAGTCCATCCATCCCGCGGGCAGCAGCCGCTGTCCGTCCACCTCGCCGTCGTCGAGCACGAACTGACCGAACCGCGCCCAGTCGCGCGGGCTCGCCCACAGGTACGAACTACACACCGACCCGCCCGAGGCGTCGGCCTCGAGGACTGCGCTGCGCATCCCGAGCGGGCGGAAGAGCAGTTCCTCGGCCATCTCCGGCCCCAGCCCGGTGCGTTCGTGCAGCAGGTCGCAGACGATGTTGCTCGTGCCGGACGAGTACTGGCGGAACTCGCCGGGGGCGTGGGCGGCCGGTTGGGAGGCGGCGAAGGCGGCCATGTCGGGTTCGAGGAACAGCATCCGGGTGATGGACGTGCCCAGGTCGTACTCCTCGTCCCAGTCGAGGCCGGAGGTCATACGCAGCAGGTGGTCCAGCGAGATCTGCGACCGTCCGTCGGTCCACTCGGGGCGCAGGCCGGTGGCGTCGGGGTCGAGGCCGGCGTCGGGGAACTCGACCTGTGCGCGCCCGACGAGCGTGGAGGCCACGCTCTTGGCCATGGACCAGCCGAGCTGGCGGGTGTCGGGGCCGAAACCGTCGGCGTACCGCTCGCCGAGGATCTCGCCGCGATGGACGACGACGAGGCCCCGCGTCCCCTCCTGCGCCGCGGCCTCATCCAGTGCCGACGAGACCTCGTCCGGGGCGTCGGTCGCCTCGGCCAGGCGGACACCCTGGGCGCCGTCCTCGCGCAGCGGCGGGGGCGGCTCGGTGCCCT
>NZ_JAALDN010000013.1 GCF_014144855.1 Dietzia maris
ACCCGCGCGAGGCCTGCCGGGTAGTCGAGGTCCGCCCGGGCCGGCTGCATGACGCCGCGCCCGGCGAGCCGGGACCAGTCGCGGACCCGGTCGGCCGGGATCCTCCCCTGCGCGCCGAAGAACTGGCCCGGCACGTGCCCGGACAGCCAGGCCAGCGTCGGGAGGATGACCGACGCGGCGCGAAGCTTGTGCCCGAAGGAACCCGGGAATCCCCGGTGGAACGGTGACTGTGCGGCCACGGCGATCAGGCCCACGACCCGCGGGTCGTGGCGGGCGAGGTGGTAGACGCCGATCTGCGCGCCCATGCTGTGGCCGAGCAGCACGACGGACCGCGCGCCGAGACGCTGCTCCATCGCGTCCAACGCGAGCGGGACGTCCTCGGCGGCGCTCTCGTGGTAGCCGGCCGGGCCGCTGCGACGCCCGATGCGGTAGGTGCTCTCACCCTGACCGCGGAGCTCGGTGATCGCGACGTCGACGCCCTCGGCCGCCAACGCGCGGGCGAGGGGGAGGTAGTACCGGGCGCCGACGGCGATGCCCGGCAGCACCAGGATCGCGGGCCGGCCCTCGTCCCGCCGAGCCGTCTCGACGATCAGCAGCGGACTCGTGCTGCCGTCCGAGTGCTGCAGCTCCACCCGCTGCGGGTCCTCCATCGTGGTCATGTGTACAGGATGCCGGACT
Source organism: Dietzia maris (assembly GCF_014144855.1). Taxonomy (GTDB): domain Bacteria; phylum Actinomycetota; class Actinomycetes; order Mycobacteriales; family Mycobacteriaceae; genus Dietzia; species Dietzia kunjamensis. Next base: position 679 of record NZ_JAALDN010000013.1, read on the forward strand.
GCACTCCGGTCTGCCCGGCCGCCCCTGGATACGACGAACCCCGCACCACCGGTCGTCGGTGGTGCGGGGTTCGTGGTGGTGCGGGCGACGCGTGCGACGCCCTGCCTCACGGGATCAGGCTCAGCCCCAGCTGGCGCCCATGGCGCGACCCATCATCGGCCAGGACTGCTTGAGGTCGTCCTCCCAGTAGCCCCACGAGTGCGTGCCGTTGGGCGCGAAGTCGAAGTGGGCCGGGATGCCGAGCTCGCCGAAGCGGCGGGCGAGGTTGGCCGTGCAGTACTGGGTGGCCGCCTCGATGACGCCGCCGACGATCGCCTGGTTGGCGAGCGCCGGGATGCTGTTGCGCAGACGCCAGTTCTCGAGCGACTCGTGCGGCCCGGGCAGGCCGTTGCCGGTCGAGATGAACATCGCGGGGAGCTGGTTGTTCTTCATCTGCTCCTGGAAGCGGAAGGCACCCCAGACCGGGTCGTTGTCGAACCAGTTGTTGGTCCCCGTGCGGGGCTCGCCCGGGAACGGGCCCCACATGTTGTCGAGGTTCGCGCCGCCGCGCATGCCGGTGACGATGTTGATGAACTGGTAGCCGATCGGGGTCGACGTCTCGGCACAACCCGAGTACGAGCCGATGGCCTGGAACCTGCCCGGGTGCTTCTGCGCGATCGTCAGGACCGAGGTCGCGGTCATGGAGATCGCGGCGAGGCCACGCTTCCGGCCCTCGTAGTTGCCGCCGTAGCGGCCCTCGAAGAGGTTCGGGAGCTCCTCGGCGAGGAAGGTCTCGAACGCCATCGGACGGTCGGTCTCGCGGGCGAAGCGGGTCTGGACGTTGGGATCGTGGCGCTGCCAGTCCGTGTAGTAGGAGAAGGCGCCGCCGATCGGGGTGACGGTCCACGCGTCCTTGTCGGACATGAACTTCTTGACGTCGGACTGCGCCTGCCAGGTGGCCGAGTCCTCGCCGCCGCCCGCGCCGTTGATCAGGTACAGCACCGGCGCCCCGGCGTTGCCGTCACGCGGCGGCTGGACGATGTTGGGGACCTCGATCGCCATCTCGTCCGACCACACCGAGACGATCATGCGACCGTCGGGCAGCTTGGTCTCGACGACCTTGTTCGCGGCCGTGGCCTTGGTGTACTGGATGCTTCCGCCCTGGGCCTGGGCCGTGCCCGTGGCGACGACGGGGACCATGGCCGCAGCGAGGGCCGCTGTCGCGACCTTCGTGCCGAACCGCTTCACTGAACGCATATTTCGACGCCTTACATTCTCGTTGTTCACAGACGGACCCGGGCACTGTTGCTGAGAACGCTAACCCGATTCCAAGTAGTCACACAAGTCCCACTAGACACACTAGTACCACTAAGGTGCTCGCAAGACTTGAGTATCGCGCCCGCGGGGCACCGTCCGAGGTTCCCACATCCACGCGATCCGTGGGAAACCGCGGAGCCGGCCGGAGCGGCTCACATCAACATTATCGGCCCGTCCCCTACCCGTGTTACCGATATGAACGAATCCATATCTGGCGCCGCCACACCTCGGCCGCCGAGAGGGAGCCCCATGGGCCCGAGACGCGAGAGAGGGCCCCGAGCCGCAGCCCGGAGCCCTCCTCGAGTCAGTCGTCCGACTCAGGCCTTCATGAAGCCCGAGTCGATCGCCTTCTGGAAGTCGCCACCGACGAAGTAGCCGACAGCCTTGACCAGGTTGTTGACGTTGCCGAGCAGCTTGCCGCCCAGGTCGAGCAGGCCGCCGGTGTTGAGCAGGCCATTCTCGCCGCCGATGGAGCCGAGGTCGATACCCATGTGTTTCTCCTTGAGAGTGCAATCCGGAAAGTCCGGATCAGATTCGAAGTTTGAGGTGGCCGCGACAACAGCGGCCGCACCTAGAGGCCCGACTAACTCAGGCCAGCTAGGCTATCAGGCGTCGGTGACCGGGCCCGTGGCGTCGGCGGCGGCGCTGCCCAGGTCTCCGAGGCCGATGCCCGTGAGCGCGTCGCCCAAGCCGTCGCCCGTCAGCGAGCCGGTCAGGCCGACGATGCCACTGATGGCGTTGGTGACCGCGGTGAGCGCGGCGCTGATCGCGCTGAAGTCAGGCATGTGTTTCTCCCTTTTACTGTGATGTCGCCCCGCCTCGGGGCCCTGGGTAAGGTTAACCTAAGTTGCGCCGATGTCAATCGTGACGCGCGTCTCAGGTACGCCTCTTGACGCTGGCCAGGCACCTACTCTGGGCCCGTGTCCTAGGTCACTGTAACCCACCGAGGCTTAAGAAGACTCATTAATCGAGCAGCTTTCAGAGAATTTCCTTCACACGTCACCCCGGGGCCTCCTCCCGCTTGTGAGCACCATCCCGACGTCACCCGTAGTTCACCCTCGAGGCCCCCGGCGCACGGGCGCAGCTCGCCCCGACCCGCACCCCGGAGACAACGACGAAGCGGCCCGCGCGAGGGAGAATCGCGCGGGCCGCATTCATTCCGTCGGGGCAGTCGCCTCCCCGGACGGGGCTCATGTCACTGCAGGAAGCCTCCTGTCAGCGCCTCCTGGAAGTCACCGCCGGTGAAGTACGCCAGGCCGGAGAACATGTCCCCGAACGCGCCGAGGAAGTCGTTGAGGAAGCCCAGTGCGCCACTGACGCCGGCAAGGGATCCGAACTCGGGGAAAGTCATCGTCTGCTCCTAGATGTGTACTGGTGTGTGGTGAGTGGGTCGTGACGGCTATTCGGCGCTGATGCTGGTGATCGCGTCGACGAAGTCGTTGACCCCACCCTCGCCACCCAGGGACCCGGTGAAGAAGATGACGGCGCCGAGGATGTCGGTGATTCCGCCGAAGAGGTCGGACAATTGACCGAAGTTGGGCATGGGGGTCTCCGTTCTCAGTGTGATCCGGCGCCCTCCGAGGCGCCTGGAACAGACACTAAGGCGGCATTTCAGCAGCCACCAGAGACGAAACCGTTCCTTAACCGCAGGTCACGAACGCTTTACGCGAGAAGGTTCACGTGACCGCCGTGTTACAACGGCCGTGGCCCGCACCGGATCTCCGGTGCGGGCCACGGCCGCGTGCTGGGATGGGCTACATCAGAAGCCCATGCCGCCCATCTCGTCGCCACCCGGCATGGCGGGCGCGGCGGGCTCGGGCTTGTCGGCCACGACGGCCTCGGTGGTGAGGAACAGCGCGGCGATCGACGCGGCGTTCTGCAGCGCCGAGCGGGTCACCTTGACCGGGTCGTTGATGCCGGCCTTGAGCAGGTCCTCGTAGCCGCCGGTGGCGGCGTTCAGGCCCTCGGCGCCCGGCAGGTTGCGGACCTTCTCGGCCACGACGCCCGGCTCGAGGCCGGCGTTGTGGGCGATCTGCTTGAGCGGGGCGCTGAGCGCGAACTTGACGATGTTCGCGCCGGTGGCCTCCTCGCCCTCGAGGGACAGACCATCGATGGCGACCTCGGACTTGACCAGGGCGACGCCGCCGCCGGCGACGATGCCCTCCTCGACGGCCGCCTTCGCGTTGCGCACGGCGTCCTCGATGCGGTGCTTGCGCTCCTTGAGCTCGACCTCGGTGGCCGCGCCCGCCTTGATGACGGCGACGCCGCCGGCGAGCTTGGCGAGGCGCTCCTGGAGCTTCTCGCGGTCGTAGTCGGAGTCCGAGTTCTCGATCTCGGCGCGGATCTGGTTGACCCGACCCTCGATCTGACCCTGGTCCCCGGCACCCTCGACGATGGTGGTCTCGTCCTTGGTCACGACGACCTTGCGGGCCTTACCGAGCATGGAGATGTCGGCGGTCTCGAGCGAGAGGCCGACCTCCTCGGAGATGACCTGGCCACCGGTGAGGATGGCGATGTCCTGCAGCATGGCCTTGCGGCGGTCACCGAAGCCCGGGGCCTTGACGGCGACGGACTTGAAGGTGCCGCGGATCTTGTTCACGACCAGGGTCGACAGGGCCTCGCCCTCGACGTCCTCGGCGATGATGAGCAGCGACTTGTTCTCGCCGATGACCTTCTCCAGCAGCGGGAGCAGGTCCTTGACGGTGGACACCTTGCCGGAGACCAGCAGGACGTACGGATCCTCCATGACCGCCTCCTGGCGCTCCGGATCCGTCTGGAAGTACTGCGAGATGTAGCCCTTGTCGAAGCGCATGCCCTCGGTGAGCTCGAGGTCCAGACCGAAGGTCTGGGACTCCTCGACCGTGATCACGCCCTCCTTGCCGACCTTGTCCATGGCCTGGGCGATGAGCTCGCCGATGGCCGGGTCGCCGGCGGAGATCCCCGCGGTGGCGGCGATCTGCTCCTTGGTCTCGATCTCCGTGGCGGAGTCGATCAGGTGCTTGGTGACGGCCTCGACGGCCTTCTCGATGCCGCGCTTGATGCCCATGGGGTTGGCACCGGCGGCGACGTTGCGCAGGCCCTCGCGCACGAGCGCCTGGGCGAGGACGGTGGCGGTGGTGGTTCCGTCGCCGGCGACGTCGTCCGTCTTCTTGGCGACCTCCTTGACCAGCTCGGCGCCGATCTTCTCGTACGGCTCCTCGAGCTCGATCTCCTTGGCGATGGAGACGCCGTCGTTGGTGATCGTGGGGGCGCCCCACTTCTTCTCCAGCACGACGTTGCGGCCCTTGGGGCCGAGCGTGACCTTGACGGCGTCGGCGAGCTGGTTGAGACCGCTCTCCAGGCCGCGCCGGGCCTCTTCGTCGAACGCGATCATCTTTGCCATGGGGTGAATCATCCTCCGGGTATGGGGTGACACGCGTGTGGTCAGCGTCGGTGCCCGCGACGGACGGTGCGGACCGTGTCGGATCCGCGCCTCACCTTGCGACCTCGGTTCTCAGATCTTGCTGGCACTCAGGGTAGCCGAGTGCCAATCGCTTTTCTAGCACTCGCCCCCGACGAGTGCAAAGGCCCGGACGGCTGATTCGCGCTCGGCGAACGACCCTCATGTCGCCCGGCCCTGCCCTACCATCGAGACGCCGTCCCACCCGTTCGCCCGAAAGGCTCGTCAATGCCCACCGAACCCGCCGCAGCAGGCGCCATCGAGAGCTCCATCGAGATCGACGCCCCGCCGGCCCGGGTCTGGGAGGTCATCTCCGAGGTCCGCAACGCCACCCAGTGGAGCAGCCAGGCCTGGAAGATCTTCCCCCTCGGCGGCCGCACCGCCAAGGGCACGTGGGCACTGAACCTCAACAAGCGCGGGCCGCTCCTGTGGCCCACGACCAGCCGTGTGGTGGAGTTCGAGCCCGGCCGCCGGTTCGCCAACCGCATCACCGAGAACACCACCATCTGGGTCTTCGACCTCGAGCCGACCCCCGCCGGCGGCACCCTCCTCACCGAGCGCAGGGAGGTCCCGGACGGGCTGACCTTCATCTCCCGATTCCTCACCGACAAGGTGTTCGGAGGACAGAAGTCGTTCACCAGCGAGCTGGACCGGGGCGTGTCCACCTCCCTGCAGCGGATCAAGGCGCTCGCCGAGCGGAGCTGAGGCCGGGATGGCCCGGGCCGCCGCGGCCCTCATCGCGGGCTCGCTCGTCGCGTCGCTCTCCGGCTGCGCCCTGTGGTCGGGCGACGGCGACGACGTCGACGCCCCCGCC
>NZ_JAALDN010000140.1 GCF_014144855.1 Dietzia maris
CCGCGGAGCGCGGCTGACGCCGGATTCCACGCGCTCGCGCGGATCGGGTTCGGGTCCGGCCCCGCCGTCACCCGCCGGCGGCGCCACCGTGGCCGCGGCGCCACAGGAACACCGTCATCGTGGCGGTGAGGACGGTCCGCGCGTCCTGATCGTGCATCTCGATGTCCATCCCAACCCGCCCCCTCGCCTCGTCGAGGCTCACCTCGGTCACGGTGGCCGTGCCACTCAGCGTGGCGCCCGGACGCACCGGGGCGGTGAAGCGCAGGCGGTCGAATCCGCGCCCGGCGATCACGGCCGACCGTGAGTAGAACGCCTCCACGCTGAGCTTCTGGAGGATCGCCAGGGTGTGGATGCCGCTGGCGATCACGCCTCCGTGGTGCCCGGTCGCAGCGGCGGCCGGGTCCGTGTGGAACCACTGGGGATCCCACTCGGACGCGAAGTCGACGATCTCCTCCTCCGAGAGGGTCATCTCCCCGAGTCGGATCCGATATCCACTGTGCAGATCGTCCGCTGTGATCAGCCCAGACATCTCGCGTTCCCTTTCTGCGAATCGGCCATGGGGACAACGGCCCCGAACGCCCTCCCGCGCGAGGTGGTGCACACGTTCCGCGACACCGAGAGGCGTTCGCACGCGCCGGGATGCTCGTACGGCGGCCGCCCCGGTATCCCCGGGACGACCGCCGTACGGGCCGTGTGGGAGGAGGTCAGCCCTGCTCGGCTGCCAGCTTCTTCAGCGACTCGGTGGGCGAGAAGCGCTCACCGTACTTGGCGGCCAGCTCGTCGGCACGGGTGACGAAACCCTTGTACCCGGTGGCGATCTTGGCCCCCGGCTCGGAGTAGTTCTTGGCGTACTGGCGGGTGCCGCCGGTCCACGCCGGGAATCCGATGCCGATTATGGAGCCGATATTGGCGTCCGCGTCGTCGACGATCACGCCCTCGTCGACGCACTTCTGCGTCTCGAGGACCTCTGCGAAGATCATGCGATCGATGAGATCCTGGAGCGGGGGTGCGTTGTCCGGGGAGGTGTTGAACGCCTCGCGGAGACCCGACCACAATCCGGCGCGCTTGCCGTCGGCGTACTCGTAGAACCCGGCGCCGGCGGCGCGGCCGGAACGCTCGAGCTCTTCGACCATCTTGAGGATCACCTGGTCGACGGCGTCGGGGACGAACTCCTCACCAGCGGCCTCTGCGGCGTCGCGGGTCGCCTGACGGATCTTGACCATGAGGTTGAGGTTCAGCTCGTCGGACAGCTGCAGCGGGGCCGCCGGGTAGCCGGCGATGCGGCCGGCCTGCTCGATGGTGGCGGGCTCGATGCCCTCGGCCAGCATCCCGATCGCCTCGTTGACGAACGTGCCGATGACCCGTGAGGTGTAGAAGCCACGCGAGTCGTTGACCACGATCGGGATCTTGCGAATGGCCAGCGTGAGGTCGATCGCCTTGGCCAGCGTCTCCGGGGTGGTCTTGTCACCCTTGATGATCTCGACCAGCTGCATCTTGTCGACGGGCGAGAAGAAGTGCAGGCCGATGAAGTCCTCGGGCCGCTTGACGCCCGTGGCGAGGTCGGTGATCGGCAGGGTCGAGGTGTTGGAGCCGAGCAGCGCGTCGGGGGCGACGATGTCCTCGATCTCCTGGAACACCTTCTTCTTCAGCTCGGGCGACTCGAAGACGGCCTCGATCACGAGGTCGCACCCCGCCAGGGCCTGCGGGTCTGTCGTGGGGGTGATGCGGGCGAGCAGGGCGTCGGACTTCTCCTGCGTGGTGCGACCGCGCTCGAGGGCCTTGGCCTCGATGCTCTCCGAGTACGCCTTGCCCTTGTCGGCGGAGGCCTGCTCGACGTCCTTGAGCACGACCTCGATGCCGGCCTTCGCGCACACGTACGCGATGCCGGCGCCCATCATGCCGGCGCCGAGGACACCGACCTTCGTGAACTGGGTGCGCGGGATCTCCGAGCCGTCGGCGGCCTTGGGCCGGGCCCCGCCCGAGGAGCAGTGCTGCATGTCGAAGAAGAACGCCTGGATCATGTTCTTCGCGATGGGGCCGGTGACGAGGGACACGAAGTAGCGTGCTTCGATCTTCTCGGCGGTGGCGAAGTCGACCTGCGAGCCCTCTACGGCGGCGGCCATGATGGCGCGCGGTGCCGGGGAGGGTGCGCCCTTGGTCTGCTTGCGCATGTTCGCCGGGAACGACGGCAGGACGCCGGCCAGCGCCGGGTCACTGATGGTGCCGCCGGGCAGGGTCCAGCCCTTGCGGTCCCACGGCTGGCTCGCCTCGGGGTCGGTCTTGATCCAGGCCTTGGCTGCGTCGAGGAGCTTCTCGGGCTCGACGACCTCGTCGACCAGGCCGGCCTTGAGAGCCTTGTCCGGGGCGAAGGACCGGCCGGACATGAGAATGTTGGGCACGGCCTGCGCGAGGCCGAACATGCGGACGGTGCGGACGATGCCGCCGCCGCCCGGCAGCAGCCCGAGGGTGACCTCGGGCAGGCCGACCTTGGCGCCGCGGGCGTCGGCCATGACGCGGTGGTGGCAGGCGAGCGCGAGCTCGAGGCCACCGCCCAGGGCCGCGCCGTTGAGGGCGGCCACGACCGGAACGCCGCAGGTTTCAAGAGCGCGCATGCGGCCCTTGATGCTCATGGACCGCTCGAAGAGCTCGTCGGCCTGGTCGGGACCGGCCTTGATCATGGACTTGAGGTCGCCGCCGCCGAAGAAGCTCTTCTTGGCGGACGTCAGCACAACGCCCTTGATGGACTCCTTCTCGGCCTCGATGCGGTCGACGGTGGCGGAGAAGTCGTCGATGAACCGGGCGTTCATCGTGTTGGCGCCGTGGTCGGGGTCGTCCATGGTGAGGGTGACGATGCCGTCGCCGTCCTGCTCCCACCGGAACATGTTTTCGCTCACTGGTTTTCTACTCCTATGCCTGTGGTGTCGGTGCGGGTCAGACGCGTTCGATGATGGTGGCCACGCCCATGCCGCCACCCACGCAGAGGGTGATGAGGGCTCGTTTGCCGCCGGTGCGCTCGAGCTCGTCGAGCACCGTGCCGGTGATCATCGCGCCGGTCGCGCCGAGCGGGTGCCCCATGGCGATGGCGCCGCCGTTGACGTTGAGCTTCTCGTCGGGGATGTTCATGTCCTTCTGGAAGCGCAGCACGACGGAGGCGAAGGCCTCGTTGAGCTCCCACAGGTCGATGTCATCGGGGGTCAGGCCGGCGGTGGCGAGCGCCTTCTTGGCCGCCGGGGTGGGCCCGGTCAGCATGATGGTGGTGTCGGCACCGGAGGTGGCCGCGGCGACGACGCGGGCGCGCGGGGTCATGCCCATCTCCTGCCCGGCCTTCTCCGATCCGACGACCACGAGTGCGGCGCCGTCGACGATGCCGGACGAGTTGCCACCGTGGTGGACGTGGTTGATCTCCTCGACCCAGTGGTACTTCTGCAGTGCCACCGCGTCGAATCCGCCCATGTCGCCGACCATGGCGAAGGACGGCTTGAGCTTGGCCAGGGCCTCGACGGTGGTGCCCGGGCGCATGTGCTCATCATGGTCGAGGATGGTGACGCCGTTGATGTCCTTGACGGGCACGACGGACTTGGCGAAGCGCCCCTCTTCCCATGCGCGGGCGGCCAGGCGCTGCGAGCGCTCGGCGTAGCGGTCCACGTCCTCGCGGGTGAACCCCTCGAGGGTGGCGATGAGGTCGGCGCCGATCCCCTGCGGGGAGAAGTAGGTGTCGTAGTTGGTGGCCGGGTCCAGAGCCCAGGCGCCGCCGTCGGAGCCCATCGGCGCCCGGGACATCGACTCGACACCACCGGCGAGGACGACCTCGTCCCACCCGGAGCGGATCTTCTGCGCTGCCATGTTGATCGTGGTCAGACCGGAGGCACAGAAACGGTTGATCTGCACACCCGCGACGGTGTCGGGCATCTTGGCGGCCAGCGCGGCGATCCGCGGCAGGTCCATGCCCTGATCCCCCGTCGGGGTGACGATCCCGTAGATGATGTCGGAGATCCGGTTCTCGTCGAGATCGGGGAAGCGACGCCGCATCTCCTCGATGAGGCCGACGACCAGGTCGATCGGCTTGACCCCGTGCAGAGCGCCGCCAGGCTTGCCCTTGCCTCGCGGAGTCCGGATGGCGTCGTAGATGAATGCCTCGGTCATGGGTGGTCCACGGCCTTTCTCTGAGCGAGCTGATACGTGTTCCGCTTCACACTACGCTGTGCCCACCGGACGGTTCGGACTGCGGTCCGTTTCTGCACGAGACTCACTGGGCTCGCTCCGGTGGCACAGTGGGTCCCGTGACCGAGAACCACGCCGTATCCCCTGCCCTGGCCGAGCTCGCCGATGTCTGCGGCGTCGCATCGAGTTACGAGGACGCCGACGGCGTCCGTCGCGAGGTCCCGGCCTCGACCCTGCGCGCGGTGCTCGCCGCGATGGGCGTAGAGGTCGGCGGCGACGACGACGACGACGAGGGCGGCGTCTCCGAACGTGAGGCACTCGGTGCTGTTCGTCTGCGCCCCTGGCGACGTGTGCTGCCACCGACGCTGGTGGCGCGTGAGGGCACCGCCATCGGGTGCCCGGTCCACGTCCCGCGCGGCGCGATCGTGAATGTCGAGGTCCTTCTCGAGGACGCCGACGTGCCGTCGACGTTGCTCCCCCTCGACGAACCCCGGATCGCCCGGGATGTCGACGGGGTGGCGATGGAGCGGGTCACTCTGGCGGTCCCCGATGATCTGCCCGTCGGATGGCATCGCGTCACCGCAGTGGTCCGAGCCCCGGACGGCACCCGCCACTCCAGTGAGTGCACCCTGCTAGTCCATCCCCGCGCGATCCCCGTGCCCGCCGGACTCGAGGAGCACCGTGCAGTCGGGTTGGCGGCACAGATCTATCAGGTCCGGTCGGAACAATCCTGGGGCGTCGGCGATCTGGCCGACCTCGGGGACCTCGCCGGGTGGGCGAGCCGCGACTTCGGCGCGGACTTCGTCCTGGTCAACCCCATGCATGCGGGTGAGCCGTTCGTGCCGGTCGGTCCGTCGCCCTATCTCCCGACGACCCGCCGGTTCGCCTCCCCCCTGTACCTGCGCCCCGAGCTCGTGCCGGAGTACTCCGCCCTGTCAGTCGCCGACCGCCGTCGCGTGGATGACCTGGCCCGCACCGCGGCTGCGACCAACACTGTGGACACGATCGATCGCGACAGTTCGTGGACCGCGAAGCTCGAGGCGTTGCGCATCCTGTTCATGGTCCCGCTGGCTCGCGCCCGGGCCGACTCGTTCGACCGGTTCGTCGATGAGCAGCCCGGGATTCTGGGCTTCGCCACGTGGTCCGCGCTGGCCGGTGACCACGGCCCCGACTGGTCCACCTGGCCGGAGGAACTCCGGGATCCGGGCTCGGAGGCCGTCGCGGGTTACGCCGACGAGAATCCGGAAGAGATCCGTTTCCACCTGTGGTTGCAGTGGTTGGTCGCGGAGCAGCGGGCGCACGCCCAGCGCGAGGCCCTTGCCGCGGGGATGCGTCTCGGGGTCCTGCACGATCTGGCGGTGGGGGTCCATCCCACGGGCGCCGATGCGTGGTCGCTCCACCATTCACTGGCCCGTGGGGTCTCGGTGGGTGCTCCCCCGGACGCCTATAACCAACGCGGTCAGGACTGGTCGCAGCCGCCGCTCCGTCCGGACGCCCTCGCCGAGGAGGGCTACCGTCCCTTCCGCGACATCGTCCGCGCGGCATTGCGGGATTCAGGCGGCGTCCGGATCGATCACATCCTCGGCCTGTTCCGGCTGTGGTGGATTCCCCGGGGCGCGGCTCCGACCGAGGGCACATATGTCCACTATGACCACGAGGCGATGCTCGGAGTTCTCGCACTCGAGGCGTCACGGGCCGGCGCGGTCGTGGTGGGCGAGGACCTGGGAACGGTGGCTCCGGGGGTCCGCGAGACGCTGTCCGAGCTCGGGATCCTGGGCACGTCCGTGATGTGGTTCGAGCAGGACGAGGACGCCCCGATCCCGCCTGAGGACTATCGACGGCTGTGTATGGCGTCGGTGATGACCCATGATCTCCCGCCGACCGCCGGCTACGCCGACCTCGTCCATGTGGATATCCGCGAGGAGTTGGGACAGTTGACGGGCGACAGCGCCGAGGAACGTCGTGGTGCCGAGGCCGAGATCTCGGCCTTCACTGCTGTCGTGCGGGAGCGTGGCCTGCTCGACGGGGACTCCCCCGATGATCTGGTCGTGGCACTGCATCGATTCGTGGCCGAGTCGCCGTCGCTGTTGTTCGCCGTGTCGGTGGCGGATCTCGTGGGTGATCGCCGTGCGGTGAATGTTCCGGGGACGTCGGATGAGTAT
>NZ_JAALDN010000141.1 GCF_014144855.1 Dietzia maris
CCCGGTCCCGGGAGCTGGGCGCCCGGTCCCGGCAGCTGGGCCGAGGCCACCGGCGCCCCGGCCAGGACGACCGCAGCGCAGAGCGCGGCGATCATGCTGGCGGGGCGACGGCGGACCATGGATGCCTTCCGAGACGGAGGCCGGGCGGCCTGCTATCAGAATAGACCTGATCTTAGGTTCCATTAAGGTCAGGCGCCACGGCGGATCTCAGCGCTGTGCCACGTCCGTCGGTCGGACCGGCTCCGGCAGCGCCGTCTCCCCCATGAGGAAGCGATCCACCGAGGCGGCGGCGGCGCGCCCCTCCGCGATGGCCCACACGATGAGCGACTGCCCGCGGCCCATGTCGCCGGCCACGAACACGCCGTCGACATTGGTCGCGTAGGTGCCGTCACGGTCCACGTTTCCGCGGTCGGTGAAGTCCACCCCCAGGTCGGAACAGAGTCCGGCCTTCTGGGCACCCGTGAAGCCCATCGCCAACAGCACCAGATCCGCCGGGTACTCGAAGTCCGTACCGGGAACGGGCTCGAAGCGCCCGTCCACCATCCTCACCTCGGAACCCTTGAGGGCGGTGACGTGCCCGTTCTCCCCCACGAACTCGGCGGTGGACACGCCGTAGACGCGCTCACCGTTCTCCTCGTGGGCGGAGGCCGTGCGGAACATCAGCGGGTACATCGGCCACGGGGTCGAGGCCGCACGCGTCGCCGGCGGGCGGGGCATGATCTCGAAACTCTTGACCGACCTGGCCCCCTGACGGGTCGCCGTGCCGAGGCAGTCCGCGCCGGTGTCGCCGCCACCGATGATGATGACGTGCTTGTCCCGCGCGTGGATGGCGGGCAACCCGTCGGCATCCACCACCGGGTCGCCGACCGCGGCCTTGTTGGCCAGGGGCAGGTAGTCCATGGCCTGATGGATGCCCTCCAGCTCACGGCCGGGCACGGGCAGGTCCCGCCTCATGGTGGCGCCGCCGCTCAGCACCACCGCGTCGAACTGCTCCCGCAGCTGCGACGCCGTGATGTCCTCGCCGACGTTGACCCCGGAACGGAAGACCGTTCCCTCGGCCTCCATCTGCGCGAGACGCCGGTCGAGGACCGCCTTCTCCATCTTGAACTCGGGGATCCCGTAGCGCATGAGTCCACCGATGCGGTCATCACGCTCGAACACCGTGACGGAGTGTCCGGCGCGCGTGAGCTGCTGCGCGGCGGCCAGACCCGCCGGGCCCGAACCCACGACCGCGACGGTCTGACCCGTACGGAACGACGGGATCACCGGTGCCATGCCGCCGTCGGCCCACGCGGCCTCGGCGATCTCCACCTCGATCTGCTTGATCGTCACGGGCGGCTGGTTGATCCCCAGGACGCAGGAGCCCTCACACGGCGCGGGGCAGAGCCGGCCGGTGAACTCAGGGAAGTTGTTGGTCGCGTGCAGACGGTCGACCGCCGCGTCCCACTTCCCGCGGTGCACCAGGTCATTCCACTCGGGAATGATGTTGCCCAGCGGACACCCCTGGTGGCAGAACGGCACACCGCAGCTCATGCAGCGGGAGGCCTGGGTCTTCAGGTGATCCTCCGGGAGGGTCGTCGACTCGTAGACCTCCTTCCAGTCCATGATGCGCAGGTCGACGGGGCGGCGTTCGGGCAGCTCCCGCTCGGTGTGCTTGAGAAAGCCCTTCGGGTCAGCCATTTGCGGCCTCCATGATCGCCTCGTCCACGTTGCGTCCGTCCTTCTCCGCCTGCTCGATGGCCAGCAGCACGCGCTTGTAGTCGCGCGGCATGACCTTGGCGAAATGATTCACGTTCTGGGCCCAACCACCGAGGATCTCCCGGCCCCGGGCCGAATCGGTCTCCTCCACGTGGCGCTCCACGATGCCGCGGAGGAATTCCACGTCCTCGCTGGTCAGCTCGTCGGTGTCGACGAGCTCCACGTTGAGGTTCTCGGGCAGGACGCCCTGCGGGTCGTAGAAGTAGGCGACGCCACCGGACATGCCGGCCGCGACGTTGCGTCCCGTCTCCCCCAGCACGACGACGCGTCCACCCGTCATGTACTCACAGGCGTGGTCGCCCACGCCCTCCACCACCGCGGTGACGCCCGAGTTGCGCACGCAGAAGCGCTCGCCCACGATGCCGCGGAGGAATACCTCGCCGGCGGTGGCGCCGTAGCAGATCACGTTGCCGGCGATGATGTTGTTCTCGGCCGCGAAATCGGGGGCGGCGTCCTCCGCCGGGCGGACGACGATGCGTCCCCCGGACAGTCCCTTGCCCACGTAGTCGTTGGCGTCACCGAACACCCGCACGGTCACGCCGGAGGCGAGGAACGCCCCGAGCGAGTTGCCGGCGGACCCCGTGAAGCTCAGGTCGATCGATCCCTCCGGGAGCCCGGCACCACCGTGCGCCTTGGAGATCTCGTGGCTGAGCATGGTGCCCACCGAGCGGTTCACGTTGCAGATCGGGTAGCTGCCCGCGAACGGCCCCGTCGCGGGATCAGCGATCACGGAGCGGCTGTCCTCGATGAGCCGGCGGTCGATGACGCCCTCGAGCTTGTGGTCCTGCGACTTGGTGTTCCGCAGGTCCTGGTGCATGAACGGGGACTCCGCCTGGGCGAAGATCGGCGCCAGGTCGAGCTTCGCGACCCGCTTGTTGTGGGCGAACGCCCGCGACTTGTCGAGGCATTCGGAGTGTCCGATCGCCTCGTCCAGCGAACGGAACCCGAGCTCGGCGAGGTACTCGCGCACCTCCTCGGCGATGAACTCCATGAAGTTCACCACGTACTCGGCCTTGCCGTTGAACCGCTCGCGCAGGATCGGGTTCTGGGTGGCGACACCGACGGGGCAGGTGTCGAGATGGCACACGCGCATCATCACGCAGCCGGCCACGACGAGCGGAGCCGTCGCGAATCCGAACTCCTCGCCGCCGAGCAGCGCCGCGACGATGACGTCGCGCCCGGTCTTGAGCTGCCCGTCGACCTGGACGACGATCCGATCCCGCAGGCCGTTGACCAGCAGGGTCTGCTGGGTCTCGGCGAGACCCAGCTCCCACGGGCCGCCCGCATGCTTGAGCGAGGTCAGCGGAGACGCGCCGGTGCCACCGTCGTGGCCGGAGATGAGCACCACGTCGGCGTGCGTCTTGGACACACCCGTCGCGACGGTGCCCACACCCTGCTCGGCCACGAGCTTGACGTGGATCCGGGCCTCGGGGTTGGCGTTCTTCAGATCGTAGATGAGCTGCGCCAGGTCCTCGATCGAGTAGATGTCGTGGTGCGGCGGCGGCGAGATCAGCCCGACGCCCGGGGTCGAGCCACGAACCTCGGCGACCCACGGGTAGACCTTCCCCGGCGGGAGCTGGCCGCCCTCGCCCGGCTTGGCGCCCTGGGCCATCTTGATCTGGATATCGGTGCAGTTGGCCAGGTAGTTGCTGGTCACACCGAACCGGCCTGAGGCCACCTGCTTGATGGCCGACCGGCGCCAGTCACCGTTGGGGTCGGGGCTGAAGCGGTCGATCGACTCGCCGCCCTCGCCCGAGTTGGACCGGGCGTGGAGACGGTTCATGGCGATCGCCAGCGTCTCGTGGGCCTCGGCCGAGATGGAGCCGTAGCTCATCGCGCCCGTGGAGAACCGCTTGACGATCTCCGAGACGGGCTCGACCTCCTCGATCGGCACCGGGGGACGGGTCCCCTTCAGCTCGAACAGGCCGCGGAGGGTGGCCAGACGTTCCGACTGGTCGTCGACGAGCTGGGTGTACTCCTTGAAGATCTCGTAGCGACCGGAGCGCGTGGAGTGCTGGAGCTTGAACACCGTGTCCGGGTTGAACAGGTGGTACTCGCCTTCCCGGCGCCACTGGTACTCCCCGCCGATCTCGAGCTCGCGGTGCGCGGCCTCCTCCGGCCGCGGCAGGAACGCGAAGCGGTGGCGACGGGCCACGTCCTCGGCGATCTCGTCGAGCCCGATGCCGTCGATGGGGCTGATCGAGCCGGTGAAGTACTCGTCGCACAACTCCTGCGAGAGCCCCGTGATGTCGAAGAGCTGCGCACCCGTGTACGAGGCCAGGGTCGAGATGCCCATCTTGGACATCACCTTGAGCACGCCCTTCGCGGCGGCCTTGCGGTAATTGGCGCAGGCCGCGGGGGTGTCCACCCCGGTGAGGTGACCGGTCTTGACGAGCTCGTCGATGGACTCGAACGCCATGTACGGGTTGATCGCCTCGGCGCCGTACCCGAACAGGACCGCCATGTGGTGGACCTCGCGGGCGTCTCCGGATTCGACCACGAGGCTGACCCGGGTACGGGTCTTCTCGCGGACGAGGTGGTGGTGCACGGCCGAGGTGAGGAGCAGCGACGGAATCGGCGCGTTGCGCTCATCCGACTCACGATCCGACAGCACGATGATCGTGGCACCATCCTCGATGGCGTGGGAGATCTCGCGACGGATCCGTTCCAGGGCGATGCGCAGGCCGCGGCCGCCGTGAGCGACGTTGTACAGGCCGCGGACGACCACCGATCGCAGACCGGGACGGGTCTCGCCGGCCGCCATCAGCGTCGACAGCTCGTCGTTGCCGAGGATCGGGTTGTCCAGGCGGATCTGGCGGCACGACTCCGGGCCCGGGTGGATGAGATCGCCCTCGGGGCCGAGCGTCACACCGTAGCTGGTGACGAGCTCCTCGCGGATCGCGTCCAGCGGCGGGTTGGTGACCTGGGCGAAGCGCTGCGCGAAGTAGTCGAACAGCATCCGTGAGCGCTCCGACAGGACCGGCAGCGGCGTGTCGGTGCCCATCGATCCGATCGCCTCCGCACCCGCCCCGGCCATCGGCGAGACGAGGATCCGGAGCTCCTCCTCGGTGAATCCGAAGACCCGCTGTCTCAGCACGACACGCTCGTGCGGCATGTACGGGTGGTCGACCTGCGGGAGATCCCCGAGTCGGACCATGCCCTCGTCGAGCCACTGCTGGTACGGGTGCTCGGCGGCCAGCTCGGTCTTGATCTCCTCGTCGTCGATGATCCGCCCCTGGGCGGTATCGACCAGGAACATCCGGCCCGGGCGCAGGCGGGTCTTGGTGACGACCTTGTCCTGGGGGATGTCGAGGACGCCGACCTCGGAGGCCATGACGACGAGCCCGTCGTCGGTGACCCAGATCCGGGACGGGCGCAGACCGTTGCGGTCGAGCACGGCGCCGATCACGGTGCCGTCGGTGAACGTGATCGACGCCGGTCCGTCCCATGCCTCCATGAGGGAGGCGTGGTACTCGTAGAACGCCCGCTTGGCCGGGTCCATCGTCTCGTGGCGCTCCCACGCCTCGGGGACCATCATGAGCACGGCGTGGGGCAGGGTGCGCCCTGCCAGCGTCAGCAGTTCCAGCGCCTCGTCGAAGCGCGCGGTGTCGGAGCCGCCCGGGGTGCAGATGGGCAGTGCCGCCGACAGGTCCTCGATGTGCTCGCTGGACATGAGTGACTCGCGGGCCCGCATCCAGTTCTCGTTACCGCGGGCGGTGTTGATCTCACCGTTGTGGGCGACGTAGCGGAAGGGATGCGCCAGCGGCCATGCCGGGAACGTGTTGGTGGAGAAGCGGGAGTGGACGATGCCCAGGGCGGACTCCACACGCTCGTCCTGGAGATCCAGGTAGAACTCCGGGAGCTGCTTCTCGGTGAGCATGCCCTTGTAGACGAAGGTCCGAGGGCTCAGGGACGGGAAATACACGGTCTCCGAGCCGAGGTCACCCTTGCCGGGCCCCTTGGAGCCCAGCTCGTGCTCGCAGCGCTTGCGCACGACGAAGCACTTGCGCTCGAGGTCCAGCTCCGTGAGCAGCGCCCCTCCGGGGCCGGCGGCCTTGACGAAGATCTGGTGGATGCTGGGCTGCGCGTCGCGTGAGATCGCGCCGACCGTGGAGTCGTCGACCGGGACCTCACGCCACCCGATCACGGACACGCCCTGTTCGGCGGCGATCCGCTCCACCATCCGCATGGCGTCCATCGCGAGCATGCGGGACTGGGGGAGAAAACAAAGGCCGGTGGCATATGCACCGGCCTCAGGCAGTTCTACGTTCTGCTCCTCACGCATCACTTCGCGGAGGAACAAGTCCGGTACCTGGATCAACAAGCCCGTGCCGTCACCGGTGTTGGCCTCGGCGCCAACGGCGCCGCGGTGCTCGAGGTTCACCAGTGCGGCGATCGCCTTCTCGACGATGTCCCGGGACTTGCGTCCGTACATATCCACAACGAACGCGACGCCACACGAGTCGTGTTCGTATTCAGGGCGGTACAGGCTCTTGGGGCCGGGAGTCGTCATCATGTATTCGCCTTCGCTTGTCGACGGGCGGACTCCGTGGTGTCTGGAGCACCCGTACTCAGAGGACCGAAGTGCTCTGGCTCGGAAATAATATGGGCAGAAGGGGCGCAGCACACAAATCGGGAAAGTCAAACTGTGGCCCCTGACATGGGAAGCCGAGTCCACCTTGTGAGATTTCTCTCAGGGTACGCGCCTCACGCCCACCCGAGATGGCGGAAGGCCCGCCCCGGGCGAATGCTCCCGGGCCGGGCCTTCTCTCAGATAACTCACCGAATGAACGGCATTGGTGGCAACGTGACACCGTCCGGCAGCGCGACTTCGTAGTCACCCAACGATCCGGTCATCACGATGGCGGCATTGACGCCCACCGCGGCGCCTCCGACTCCGGCGACACCCGGTTCGCCTCCACGCCCGTTGGGCGTCGAGGGCCCGGGCGCAACCGGCGGCGCGGCGACCGCCGGCGCTGCCG
>NZ_JAALDN010000142.1 GCF_014144855.1 Dietzia maris
CGGGTGACCGCGTTCGACGCCTGGGACCCGTCCGGCGCGGGGGCCCGGGTGCGCACCGGGGCGCAGGTCCGGTCGCTCCGGTGGGAGGGCGGGCGCGTCGCCGGACGGTGTGACGGCGTGGTGCTCGACGACGACGAGGAGATCGGTGCCGGACAGGTGGTGCTGTGTGCGGGGGCGATCGGGACGGCCGCCCTGCTGACGGGGTCCGGGATCGGACCGTCCACCGGACACCCGGTCGGCCTCGGGGTGCAGGAGCATCCGGAGCTGCTGTTGGACCTTCCCGCGGACGTCCTGTCGGGCCGGGACCCGTACCCGCGTCCCGGCCCGGACGCGCCCGGGGGGCTGCCACCCCTGCTCTCCCATGTCGTCCGGCTGCAGCTGTCCGCGGCGGCCGAGGTCGAGATCCGTCCCTATGCCGTCCCCCTGCACCACGTCATCCCCGGCCTGGTGCCGGCGCCGCGCCGGATCGGGGTCGCCCTGATGACCCCGGTCGGTCGTGGCCGGATCGGTGACGACGGGACCGTGCACCTGGCCGACGATCCGCACGACGCGGCCGTCCTCGCCGAGGCCGCCGCGAGGGTGGCGGAGCGGATGGGCCTGGACGGGGACGTCACGGTCTCGACCTCGCAGCACCTGTCCGGCACCGCGCGGATCGGGGAGGTGCTCGACGACTCCGGACGTGTCCTGGGGGTGCCGGGACTGCGGGTCGCCGATGCGTCGGCGCTGCCCTCGCTGCCGCGGTGCGGCCCCTACTACACGGTCCTCGCGGTGGCCGAGGACCTCGCTACGCGGGTGATCGCCGAGCGGGCGTGGTAGAACGGCACGAGAACACGTTCCACCGATGGGGTGGGCGGCATCCCGGGAGGCCCGTACATGTCGAGTACCGAGACGATCTGCGAACCGCGGCAGTTCACGGTGGAACGCGACGGCGGTGTCACGCTGGTCGGCGAGGTGTGGGATCCGGTGGATCCGGCGGGCGACTCGCTCGACCCGGTCGAGGAGATCCTCATGCTGCACGGGGGTGCCCAGACCCGCCACGCGTGGAGCCGCGCCGCCCGCCGGCTGTCGGGGGAGGGGTACAGGGTCACCGCGATGGACGCCCGTGGTCACGGGGACAGCGACTGGGATCCGGAGGGTGACTACGACATCCACCGGCTGGCCGCGGACCTCGAGGCGATCGTCGCCGAGCGGTTCCCCTCCCGGCGTCCGGTGATCGTCGGCGCGTCCCTCGGCGGGATGACCGCGATGCTCTCGCTGGGCACCGGCAAGGACGTCGCCCGTGCGCTCGTCCTGGTGGACGTCACCCCGAAGCTTGAGGCAAAGGGTGTCGAGCGGGTCGGGGAGTTCATGCGCTCCGGGTTTAACGGGTTCGCCAGTCTCGAGGAGGCCGCCGACGCGATCGCCGCCTACCAGCCGCAGCGCAAGCGACCGCCTAATCCCGAGGGCCTGCGCAAGAACCTCCGGCTGCGCGAGGACGGACGGTGGCACTGGCACTGGGACCCCCGCTTCGCCGGTTGCGCCTCGGCCGACAACGCGGAACTCGGCAACGCCTTTTTCGAGGAGCTCGTCCCGCACATCACGCAACCGACCCTGCTCATCCGGGGCTCGGCGTCGGACATCGTCAGTGACGAGTCGGTGCGGCACCTGCGGGGGCTGCTCCCGCACGCGTACACGATGGAGGTGCCCGACGCCGGGCACATGGTCGCGGGCGACGACAACGCGGTCTTCCTCGACCAGCTCGAGAAGTTCCTCGCCGAGGTCCTCGACTCGCCGCCCCGCCGGGAGACGTCCCGGGAGGCGTGAGGCCAGGGGGGAGCTGGGAATAACCCGCCTCCGGCGACGTTGTCACTGACTACGCGCGGCATTCATACCCCCAGAGGTATGGATTGTCGCGGAAGGTCGTCGCCGGCGCGGGCTGTCCGTAGGCTGGCGGCGTAACGAGACGGGACGAGAGCCGCCCCGTCCGCGCTAGGAGGGCATTCGTATGAGCACCGTCGACATCACGACCGCCGAGTTCGAGAAGACCGTCACCGAGAACGACATCGTCCTGGTGGACTTCTGGGCCGAGTGGTGTGGCCCGTGCAAGGCGTTCGGTCCGGTCTACGAGAAGGTCTCGGGCAAGAACCCCGAGCTGACCTTCGCCAAGGTGGATACCGACGCCGAGCAGCAGCTCGGAGCGATGCTGCAGATCCAGTCCATCCCGACGCTCATGGCGTTCCGCGAGGGCATCGCGGTGTTCCGCCACTCGGGTGCCATCCCGGAGCAGGCTCTGGACGACCTGGTCGAGCAGATCAAGGGGCTCGACATGGACGAGGTCCGCAAGGCCGTCGAGGAGGCGCAGGCGCAGCAGGGTGACGCGCAGCCCTGATCGGCGGGTCGATCCACTCTCCTGACGGGACGACGGCGGCGGCGGGGTCCCGCCGGAACACGTTCCGGTAACCACCCCACAGGGTTCACCTATGGGGCTAACGTTGCTAGAACACGTTCCAGTGACGGGCTTCGCCCCGTCGCGCCCGGAGGGAGTTCAATGAAGACCAAGGCCGCCATCGTCCGAGAGCTCGGCAAGCCGTTCGAGATCGTCGAGGCCGAGCTCGACGGACCCAACTTCGGCGAGGTGCTCGTCAAGTGGAAGGTCGCCGGCCTCTGCCACTCGGACCTGCACATCACCAGCGGCGACCTGCCGGGTCGCCTGCCGATCGTCGGCGGTCACGAGGGTGCGGGCGTCGTCGAGGCGGTCGGTGACGGCGTCACCCACGTTCAGCCCGGCGACCACGTGGTGGGGTCGTTCATCCCTGCCTGTGGCAAGTGTTCGGCCTGCGCGCGCGGGATGACCAACCTCTGCGACGGTGGCCTCAACGGCACCATCGGTGAGATGGCCGACGGCCGCTACCCGTTCGCACTGGACAACGGCGAGACCGCCGGTGCCATGTGCACCCTGGGTACGTTCTCGCAGTACACCGTGGCCAACATGAACTCGGTGGTCAAGGTCCAGGACTGGATACCCTTCGAGGTCGCGGCCCTGGTGGGTTGTGGCGTCACCACCGGCTGGGGTTCCGCCGTCTACTCCGCCGACGTCCGGGCCGGCGACACCGTCGTAGTGTTCGGCATCGGTGGCATCGGCATCAACGCCATCCAGGGCGCCAAGCACGCGGGCGCCCGGTTCATCCTCGCCATCGACACCGACGAGTCGAAGCTGGCCAAGGCCAAGGAGTTCGGCGCCACCCACGTCTACACGGACGTCGACGAGGCCAAGGCCGAGCTGCCGGGCCTGACCTGGGGCACGATGGCGGAGAAGGCCATCATCACCATCGGCGTGGCCGACGCGAAGGTCACCGCCGACGCGACCGACATGGTCGGTAAGCGCGGCGTCGTCGTGCTCACCTCGATGGGCGGCCTCGACAACCAGTCGATCTCCCTGCCCGGCCTGTTCGTCTCGCAGTACGAGAAGGTCATCAAGGGCTCGCTCTTCGGCTCCGCCAACGCCTTCCACGACATCCCCAACATCCTGCGTCTGTGGGACGAGAAGCAGCTCAAGCTGGACGAGCTCATCACGCACCGCTTCACCCTCGACCAGGTCAACGAGGGCTACGAGATCATGGAGCGCGGCGGCGAGGGCATGGTCCGCGGGATCATCGTCCACGACGACTGACCGTCAGCTGGGCCGACAGTAACCGGCACTCGCGGAAATATACCCCCGCGGGTACACTGGAGTCATCCGGTGGACCCACGGGGGTCTCGCGTCAGTCCACCTTCACCGTCCGAGACCATCAGTGACCCACGAGAGGCACGACGATGTCAGAAACCGAGCGGGCAGTGTCCGACAAAGCAGTGTCCGACAAAGCAGTGTCCGCAAAAGCTGTGTCCGAGCCCAGGCAGCAGGTCCTCAACAGGTTGCGCCGCGCGCGCGGCCAGCTCAACGCGGTGATCGACATGGTCGAGCAGGAACGCTCGTGCAAGGAGATCGTCACCCAACTCGCGGCGGTGTCCAAGGCGCTGGACCGTGCGGGGTTCAAGATCATCAGCGAGAACATCCAGGAGTGCATCACCCGCGACGGCGAACCCGGCGCGGACGGGGTGGACCTGCCCGAGCTCGAGAAGCTGTTCCTCTCGCTCGCCTGACCACCGCCCGGCGCCGTGGCAGGCTGGGGGACGACACCGGAGACCAGAACCGACAAGACCAGCACCGACGACACCGGAGGTAGTCGACATGGACATCGGAATCGGCACGTTCACCGAGATGGAGTTCGACGAGGCGGTGGAGGCGACCCGTGCTGCGCTCGCCGACCGCGGGTTCGGGATCCTCCACGAGATCGACCTCACGGCCACCCTGAAGAACAAGATCGACAAAGACATCGAGCGTGTCCTCATCCTCGGCGCCTGCAATCCCGGGTTCGCGGGGAAGGCGTTCGACGTGAGCAAGGACGTCGCCCTGATGATCCCGTGCAATGTGGTGATCCGCGAGTCCGGCGGCGGCTGCGTGATCGAGGCCCAGAACCCGGATCTCCTCTCGCAGGTCATCTCCGGTGGCCTGCAGGACCTCGCCGACGAACTGACCACCGACATGCGCTCGATGATGAAGGACCTCACGCGCTGAGTAACCTGGGGGCATGAACCCGGAGCAGGACAACGACCCACGGACCCTGGCCCAGCGGCGCCTCGAGGCGATGGTGGGGCGAGGTGAGTTGTCGCTCGCCGAGTTCTCGGACCGAGCGGCCAAGATCTGGGCCGCGACCTGCCCCGCGGAACTCGAGGTGGCGCTGAGCGGTCTCCCCGCCGACCGGCCCGGCCCGGCACAGCACGCCCGACCGGCGCCGGTCGGCCCGGTGCATTCCGCGCCGCCGGCCACCCGTCCCGGCAGCGCGATCACCGTGGACGAGAGCCAGAAGAGGACCTCCGTCTTCGACACCCTCAAGCGCGAGGGCCGCTGGATGCTGCCGGACGACTACCGACTGACGTCGTGGCTGGGTGAGATCTACCTCGACGCCCGAGAGGCCGTCGTCGACCGCCCGCGCACCCACCTCCAACTGGATCTGTGGGGCGCCAACGCCAAGATCCTTCTCCCGCCCGGGGTCTCGGTGTCGATCACCGGCAACCGGACCATGAGCGAGCTGAGGATCGACGAGGGGCGCTACGACGTCTACGGCGGTCCCCACCTGGACATCGAGATCAACGGGTTCATGGCGGGCGCGAAGATCAAGATCCTCGCCGCGGGGGAGAAGATCCCCAAGACCTGGAAGTGGTTCTAGGAGATTCTCCGGCGACGCCACACGGTGTGCCGGTGCCGCACCTCGTCGTCGTACCCCTCGACCCGACTCCGTGGGTCGGTGATCCATTCGCCGACCTCGGCCAGTTCCCAGGCGTCGTCCAGTTCGGGCGCCAGCACAACGCCCGGCGCCTCGGCGTCGATCTCGGTCACCAGACACTCGTCCGCGGCGGACAGCGCCGCGGCGTAGATCTGGCCGCCGCCCATCACCGCGGCCTCCGGGCCTGCGAGTTCCAGGGCGCGCTCCACGGACCCGGCGCGTTCGGCGCCGTCGGCCGACCAGTCGGCGTCCCGCGTGCACACGACGTTGCGACGGCCGGGCAGGGGGCGGAACCGCTCCGGGATCGAGTCCCACGTCGCGCGGCCCATCACCACGGGACGCCCGACGGTGGCCTGCTTGAAGAACGCGAGGTCCTCGGGGATGTGCCACGGCATGTCTCGGCCGTCACCGATCACCCCGCCGCGGGCCTGCGCCCACACCATCCGCACGGTCACCGCAGCCGTCCGCCGGATCAGACCGCGACCGGGGCCTTGATGCCCGGGTGGTGCTCGTAGCCGACGACCTCGAAATCCTCGAAGGTGTAGTCGAAGATCGACGGGGCGCGGTTCAGCCGCAGCTCGGGGTAGGGGTACGGCTCCCGCGAGAGCTGTGTGCGGACCTGCTCGACGTGGTTGTCGTAGATGTGACAGTCGCCGCCGGTCCAGATGAACTCACCCACTTCGAGACCCACCTGCTGCGCCATCATGTGGGTGAGCAGGGAATAGGAGGCGATGTTGAACGGCACGCCCAGGAAGAGGTCGGCGCTGCGCTGGTACAGCTGGCAGCTGAGCTTGCCGTCGGCCACGTAGAACTGGAACAGCAGGTGGCAGGGCGGCAGGGCCATCTCCGACAACTCGCTGACGTTCCACGCGGAGACGATGTTGCGCCGCGAGTCCGGGTCGGTCCTCAGCAACTCGACGGCCGCGGCGATCTGGTCGATGTGGGCGCCGTCGGGGGTCGGCCACGAGCGCCACTGCACCCCGTACACGGGCCCCAGTTCACCGTCGGCGTCCGCCCACTCGTCCCAGATCGTCACACCGTTCTCGCGCAACCACCCGACGTTGGAGTCGCCACGCAGGAACCACAGCAGCTCGTACGCCACGGACTTGAAGTGCACGCGCTTGGTGGTGATCAGCGGAAACCCCTGCGCCAGGTCGTAGCGCAGCTGGTGGCCGAACAGGCTCCGCGTGCCCGTGCCGGTGCGGTCCGCCTTGGGGGCGCCCTGCTCCAGGACCAACCGCAGCAGGTCCTCGTACGGGGTGGGGACGGTCATGGGGCTCAAGTCTACTCAAGCGGCCCGGTCACGCGGTCCAGACCGGGTGCCCCGCCGTCACGGCGAGTACCTTCTCGGCGAGCTCGGGTCGGCACACGAGGATGTCCGGGGAGTAGGTGTCGGACTTGTTGAACTCGAGGGGCGACCCGTCGATCCGGGAGGCGCGCAGCCCGGCGGCGAGCGCCACGCCGACGGGCGCCGCCTGGTCCCACTCGTTCTGTCCACCGGCGTGGAGGTAGACATCGGCGTCACCGAGCAGGACGGAGAGCATCTTGGCGCCGGCCGACCCCATCGGCCGCACGTGCAACCCGAGCTCGTCGGCGACCTCGTGGATCCCGGCGGGCGGGTTGTTGCGACTGATCACCATGGCCCCCGAACTCGGGCCGTCGACGTAGTCGACCTGGTCCGACCGGAACACCCGGCCCGCGTCGGGGAGCCCGACGGCGGCGACGGTGGGCCGGCCGTCGACGACGAGCGCGACGTGCACCGACCAGTCCGACCGGCCGGTGGAGAACTCCTTGGTGCCGTCGATCACGTCGATGATCCACACCCGTGACTTGGCGAGGCGGCTGCGATCGTCGGCGACCCCCTCCGAGAGGATCCCGTCGTCCGGTCGGTGCACGGCGAGCACCTCGTCGGTCCAGTCCTCGGCGACGTCGTTGGCCACGCGCGCGAGCGAACGTCCGTGCAGCAGGCCGCCCGCGCGGGTGCCGCGGACGATGTCCCCGATGCCGGTGGCGAGGTGGGAAGCCAGGTCGTGGTCGTCGAGATCGCGCATGAGCACACTCTACGGAGCCCCGTGCGTGTCACGGCGTGTGTCGTAGCCGTACGACATCATGAGTTCATGTCCGTCGCCCTGGACCGGTTCCACCCGGCCACCGCCTCCTGGTTCCGTGGTGCGTTCGGCGCGCCCACCGCCGCGCAGTCCGGCGCGTGGGCGGCCCTCGCGGGCGGCGCCCACACCCTGGTCGTCGCG
>NZ_JAALDN010000143.1 GCF_014144855.1 Dietzia maris
TGCCCGACGCGCCCACGCTGCCCACTCCGGGCGACACCAGCCCCGCCACCGCGGGCCGCAGCCCCCGTCGTCTCGCAGACGCCGACGCCAGGCTGGCCGCGCTGACCGCGCGCGTCCGCGAGGACATCGCCACCACGAGCCATGCTCGCGACTGGATCCCGCGCGAACCCGGATGCGCGCAACTCGATGTGCTCGTCATCGGAGGCGGTCAGGCCGGACTCGGCGCCGCCTTCGCCCTCGGACGTCAACGGATCGACCGGGTCCTGGTGGTGGATGACGGGCCCGCCGACCGGGTGGGCTGCTGGGACCGCTACGCACGCATGCACACCCTGCGCAGCCCCAAACACATGCGCGGCATCGAGTTCGACGTCCCGTCGCTGCACGTTCGCCGCTGGTTCGAGGCGGTCTACGGCGAGCAGGCGTGGCAGGAGATCGACCTCGTTCCGCGCCTGGACTGGAACGACTACCTGCGCTGGTATCGCGAGGCAGCGGGGATCGAGGTCCGCCACGAGACGCGGGTGACCGCCGTGCACCGACCCGCCACGGCGGATGGCCCGTTCGTCGTGGAGGTGGCCGCCGCCGACGGGGCCACCACCCAGACCGTGACCGCCCGGCGGATCGTGTTCGCCCTCGGCCTCAGCGGCGGCGGCGGACAGCGAGTGCCGGAGATGGTCCGTGCGCTGCCGCGCGAGCGCTGGTTCCACACCGAGGACCCGATCGACTTCGAGGCCCTGCGCGGCCGGCGGGTCGCCGTCCTGGGCGGCGGAGCCTCCGGGTTCGACAACGCCGCCACCGCG
Source organism: Dietzia maris (assembly GCF_014144855.1). Classification (GTDB taxonomy): domain Bacteria; phylum Actinomycetota; class Actinomycetes; order Mycobacteriales; family Mycobacteriaceae; genus Dietzia; species Dietzia kunjamensis. The sequence continues at coordinate 798 of NZ_JAALDN010000143.1, forward strand.
CTCGACCACGGCGCCGCGCGAGCGGAGGTGTTCATGCGGCGGGACACCGTCCCGGACTCCAACCCGCTGCGGTGGATGGAGTTCCCCGGCATGCAGGAACGCTTCTACGACCTCGACGATCGCGCGAAGTGGGACTTCACCCTCCTCAGCGGGGGCTTGCCGCAGCCGCCGACCCAGCACACGGTGTGGCGGTGCTTCGCCCATCCCGACTTCGCGCTGCGCACAGGCTGTGCCTGGGACTCGGTCGCGGTGGTCGACGACGGCGCGGGCGGGACCGAGCTCGCCATCGTCACCCCCGCCGGCCGGTTCCACGCCGATGTGGTGATCGCCGCGACCGGGTACGAGGTCGACCTGCGACTGCGCCCGGAGCTCGCGGAGTTCGTCGACGACATCGCCCTGTGGGCCGACGTGCACGACTTCGCCGCCGGCCACCCGGCAGGACGCAACCCCTACCTCGGACCGGGTTTCGAGTTCACCGAACGCCGACCGGGCTCCGCGCCCTGGGTGACCAGGCTGCACCACTTCTCGACCGGCGCGCGCACGTCCATGGGCGTCACCGGAAACCAGCTGTCCGGCATCTACGGAGGTGTCGGTCGCATCGCGGGGGCGGTCACCACCGCGATCACTCGCGAGAACTGGGACCGCCTCGCGGACGACTTCGCGGGCTTCGAGTTCCGCGAGGTCCGGTCGATCGGCCCGCACCGCCCCGACGACGGCTGGTACCCGACGAGACCCCGCTACTGACGGCCCCGCCATCAGAACGGCGGCTCATCATCGAACGCCGAGGACCGCGGCTGGTCCTGCTGGGGCCGGTCATCCTGCGGGGGAGCCGAGCGCGGCGGGCGCCCTGACCGGGGTTCCTGTTGACGATGGTGCGCCTGGGCCCGCAGTCTGCTGCGCTCCGCCGCGCGGCGGTGACGCAGGTGGGGGCGCCTCCTCGACGCCGGTGAGCCGCTGCCGGTCCTGCCGGCTTCGGCCGCGTTCTGCTGCCGTCGGCTGGACTCCGGATGCCGCGGCGGGGCGAGCGCGGCCAGCGGTCCACCGGGGGCCGTCGTGATGCGCGTTCCCGGATCGGCCTCCGGGTGATTGGGGCCGTGGAGCCAGACGTAGGTTCCGTCGATGTCCCGGTAGTAAGCCCAGATTCCCTCGGTCTTGAGTCGGTGGTGGAAGCGGCAGAGGGAGCCGAGATCATCGGACGTGGTGTGCCCGCCGCACTCCGGGTTGTCATGGTCGAACGGGATGATGTGGTCGAGGTCGGTCTTCTCGGCCGGCGTGTGGCACCCGGGGAAGACACAGGTGCCGTCGCGGCCCTTGCAGAAGCGTGCCAACGCCTCGGAGGGCGTGTACCGCCGGGCCGCGTAGCAGTCGGGGTCCGCGAGATCTGCCAGTGAGTCGATCCGGCGACGAGCGCTGCGCTCCAGCTGGTCGGCGGTGTGACCGGTGATCGGCCCGTAGCCGGCCAGCGTGAGGCCACGGTTGTCCGGACTGCCGTCGTCATAGGCGTAGATGGTCACCCGCCGAGCGGCCGCCTGTCCGTCCGGGTCACCGGGGTGTTCGCCGTCGACGTCGGGCAGGCAGGCCCACCCGCGACTCAGCGCCAGTAGGCCCGCGGCACGCAACTCACCGAGAGAACGCGGGTCGTCCTCGGAGGCGGTGCGCGCGAGGGCCTCGATACGGTCGGCGATCTCCACGGCGGTCTCCGCGGTGAGGTGCGCTGTGATGAGGGCCCTGTCGTCGGCCAGCGGCGCCATCTCGACGTCCTGGTCCCGCCGCGCCTCCCTCGCCCTGGCGTCGGCCCCGACCGGGTCGCACGCCGAGACGGTCTTGGTGAGCATCTTTCGTAGCGGGCCGAGTCTCGGCGGGTGTGTGCGGCGCCTGGTGGGAGCCAGTGCCTCACTGATCCGCCTGTCGAGTTCGGGCATGAGCTCATCGGAGACCATCGCGGTCTCCTCGGCGATCGTGTGGGCGGCGAGGATGCCGATCCATCCGGTCGCGAGCAAGGCCGCGGTACGGGGGAGCCGCTCGGTCAACTCGACCGCGGTGGTGACCAGACGCGAGGCGCCGTGCCGGGACAACGCCATCGAGGCGCTGACGATCGAGGCGGCGGTCTCCCACGGGTCCCGGTGGCGGTCGCGCTGTCCCGCGACCCGGACGCAATCGTAGGCGAAGGCGACGGTGCGTCCTTCGGCCGCGTTGATCAGGCGTTGGGCGAGATATCCGCGCTGTTGATGTGGATCCCACCGGGCGTAGGCCTCCGGGACGATCACGTCGACGGCGGGACCCGTCGCTGTGGTGAACCCCTTAGGCGGCACGAACGGGCCGGGGGCATCGGGGACGATCGC
>NZ_JAALDN010000144.1 GCF_014144855.1 Dietzia maris
GGCCCGGTGCCCGCGCCCGGCCTGCACGTCATGACGTGGAACATCCGGCGGCCGGTGCCCGCTGCGCTCACCCGGCCGGCGGACCGGTGGCATCACCGGGCGCCGCGCGTGCGGGCGCTTCTCACATCCGAGCGACCGACCGTTCTGTGCGCGCAGGAGGTGGCCGCCCGACAATTCGCCACCGTGCTCGAGGCCCTCGGCCCGGGCTACGACCACGTCGGTCGTGGCCGCTCGGCGGACGGCGGGGGAGAGGCGTGTCCGATCTTCTTCGACGCGACCCGTCTCGAGCTGCTGGGCTGGGAACAGTCCGCCCTGTCGGACACGCCTCACCGTGCCGGGTCGGTGTCCTGGGGCAACCTGTTCCCCCGGGTGATGGTCGAGGTGCACCTTCGCGACCGGGTCACCGGTCACGACCTGCTGGTGGTCAACACACACCTCGACCCGCTGTCCGGCCGGTCCCGGCTGCGCTCCGCCCGTGCCCTCCTGGAGGTGGTGGCCGCACGGGGCCTGCCGGCCGTCGTGACGGGCGACTTCAACGCGGGCCCGTCGAGCCCGGCCGTGCGCGCACTCCTCTCGGACGGGGTACTGGTGGACAGTTGGCGGGTCGCCCGCGCCCGGCACAGCGAGCAGTGGGGCACCTACGCCGACTACCGGCGCCCGCGACGGGACGGCGCCCGGATCGACTGGATCCTCACCACTCCCGATCTCTCGGTCACCGACGCCGCGATCAATCCGCTCCGCCACGAGGGCGGGTGGCCCTCGGACCATCTGCCGGTGCACGCTGTGGTGCACCCGGCCGGCCCGGGCGATGAGGAGCACAATGGGCGGCGAGACGAGACGCGAGGACAGTGAGGAGCCCGACGGACGTGATCGACAACTTCCTGCGCCCCGCCGGGAGCGCATTCCAGACGGTGGCGGACGCCCTGCGCCTGCTCGGCGTCCTTAGCGTGGTCTCGGCCCTGCTGTTCCACGGGGTGACGGACGCCGCCATCGTGGCCTTCGCCCTACCCGGACTCATGCTGCCCCGGTTCCTCGGCATGCGCGCGTGGGCGGACGTCACCGTGTCGGCCACGCTGCTCGTGGCGGCGTGGAGCAACGTCGTGGACCTCTACCGAACCGTCTGGTGGTGGGACATCCCGATCCACTTCTTCCTGGCCGGCGCCCTGTCTGTGGTGGCGTACGTGTTCTGTGCGCACCGCGGGATCGTGCGGGCGCCGGGTGCCCGCGGGTTCACCGTCACCGGCGCGGTCGTGCTCACCACGGCGTTCGGGCTCGCGCTGGGCGCGATGTGGGAGATGGTCGAGTGGTTCGGCTACGCCTACCTCGCAGACGAGATCTACGTGACCTACGAGGACACCGTCGGGGACTTGGCGGCGGGCGGACTCGGCGCGCTGCTCGCCGGCGTGCTCATGGCCCGTGGCCCAGAGCTGCTGCTCCCCGCGGCCACGCCGCCCGCCCGGCCGG
>NZ_JAALDN010000145.1 GCF_014144855.1 Dietzia maris
CCCTCGCGGGTGGCGCCGTGGTCGCCCTCAACACCCGCCTCGCCCCGGCCGAGATCGCCTACATCGTGGAGCACGCCGGGATGGCCGTCCTCATCGCCGACGCGGAACTCCTCGCGGGGCTGGGCGACGAGGTCCCCGACGCGCTGCGTCTCGTCCTGGTCGCCCCGGACGCCGACGGCACGCAACCCGACCCGGCCCGCTTCGGCCCGCGCGCCGAGGCCATGGAGGACGCCCTCGCGTCCGCCTCCCCGCAGCCGGTCTCGTGGACGGTCGCCGACGAGGACTCCGTCATCGCGGTCAACTACACCTCCGGCACCACCGGCCGACCCAAGGGCGTCATGTACACGCACCGGGGCGCCTACCTCAACTCCCTCGGCGAGATCGTCACCCAGGGCCTGGACGCCGACTCGAAGTACCTCTGGACGCTGCCCATGTTCCACTGCAACGGGTGGTGCACGACCTGGGCGCTGACCGGTGCGAGGGGGACCCACGTGTGTCTGCGCGCCGTCCGCGGGGACGAGATCTGGAGACTGTTCGACGACGAGGGGGTCAACCGCCTGGCCGGTGCACCAGCCGTGTTGTCCACCATCGCCGACGACCCGGCCGCCCGGCCGATCGACGGGATCCGCATGGTCACCGCCGGGGCGCCGCCCTCGCCGACCATCCTGCGCCGCTTCGAGGACCTCGGCATCGACGTCACCCAGGTGTACGGACTGACCGAGACCTACGGCCCGTTCACGGTGTGCACCCCGCAGCCCGGATGGGCCGACCTGGATCCGGACGAGCGGGCCGGGCTCAAGTCGCGCCAGGGCGTCGCCATGATCCACGCCGACACCGTGCGTGTGGTCGAGCGCACCTCACCGGGGGAGAGCCGGCTGGTCGACGTCCCCGCCGACGGCGTGACCATGGGCGAGGTCGTCATGACCGGCAACGGGGTCATGAAGGGGTACTTCGGCGACCCCGAGGCCACGGCCACCGCGTTCGCCGGCGGGTGGTTCCACTCCGGCGACCTGGGCGTCATGCACCCGGACGGATACGTGCAACTGCTGGACCGCGCCAAGGACGTCGTGGTCTCCGGCGGCGAGAACATCTCCACCATCGAGGTCGAGCAGGCGGTCGTGTCCCACCCCGACGTGGTCGACTGCGCGGTCGTGTCCATGCCCGACGAGAAGTGGGGCGAGCGTCCCAAGGCCTACGTCGTGGTCCGGCCGGGCTCCACGCTCGACGAGGCCGCCGTGATCGAGCACTGCCGGACCAGGATCGCGCGCTACAAGGTGCCCGGTGCGGTGGAGTTGACCGAGGCCCTGCCCCGGACGTCGACCGGAAAGGTCCGCAAGAACGAACTGCGCGACGCCGCCTGGTCCGGCTGGGACAAGCGCATCAACTGAACCACCCGCCCCACCCGGTGGCCGCCGACCGGGCGCCGTGCCCCGCCACCGACCGCCCCGGCACCGTCACCGCGGCCACGGCCGCGTTATTGTGTCTGGCAGGACCACAATCCGGTGCGCCCGGTCTAGACGGGGGCGCACCCCGCCCCGACTCGCAGGAGGTCGACGCAGGCCCATGACGAACATCGTCGTACTGATCAAGCAGGTTCCCGACACCTATTCCGAGCGCAAGCTCACGGACGGGGACTACACCCTGGACCGCGAGGCCGCGGACGCGGTCCTGGACGAGATCAACGAGAAGGCCGTCGAGCAGGCGCTCCAGATCAAGGAGGCCCACGGCGGCGAGGTGACCGTCCTGTGCGCCGGTCCGGACCGCGCCACCGAGGCCATCCGCAAGGCCCTGTCCATGGGCGCCGACAAGGCCGTCCACCTCAACGACGAGGCCCTGCACGGTTCCGACGTCGTCCAGACCTCGTGGGCGCTGGCCAACGTGCTGGGCACCATCGAGGGCACCGAGCTGGTCATCGCCGGCAACGAGGCCACCGACGGCCGCATGGGTGCCGTCCCGGCCATCCTCGCCGAGTACCTCGGCCTCCCGCAGCTGACGCACATGCGCACCCTGGAGATCGCCGACGGCGTCGCCAAGGGCGAGCGTGAGACCGACGAGGGCATCTTCGAGGTCGAGGCCACCCTGCCGTGCGTCGTCTCCGTCGGCGAGAAGATCAACGAGCCGCGGTTCCCGTCCTTCAAGGGCATCATGGCCGCCAAGAAGAAGCCGGTCGAGTCCCTCACGCTGGCCGACGCCGGCGTCGAGGCCGCCCAGGTGGGCAAGGACAACGCCGCGTCCAGCGTCACCTCCGCGAGCCCCAAGCCGCCGCGCGCCGCCGGCGAGAAGGTCACCGACGAGGGCGAAGGCGGCAACGACGTCGCCAAGTACCTCGTGTCGCAGAAGCTCATCTGACGCGAACTCACCCCGACCGACTCATCCCAGTCTTTTTCAAGGAGAATCCACCATGGCTGAAGTCCTCGTCGCGGTCGAGCACGTCGACGGCGAACTCAAGAAGGTGTCCCTCGAGCTGCTGACCGCCGCTCGTGCCCTCGGAGAGCCCTCCGCGGTCGTCTTCGGTGAGACCGGCACCGCCGCCGCGCTCACCGATGCCCTCAAGGAGGCCGGCGCGGAGAAGATCTACGTCGCCGAGGGTGACGCGGTCCAAAACTACCTCGTCACCCCCAAGGTCGACGTCCTGGCCGGCCTCGCCGAGCAGGGTGCGGCCGCGATCGTCCTGGCCGCCACGTTCGAGGGCAAGGAGGTCGCGGGTCGTCTCGCGGCCCGCACCGGCTTCGGCACCCTGTGTGACGTCGTGGAGATCAAGTCCGACGGTTCGGCCGTCCACTCGATCTTCGGTGGCGCCTTCACCGTCGAGGCGACCGTCTCCGGCGAGACCCCGATCTACACGCTGCGTCCGGGCTCCGTCGAGGCCGCCCCGGCCGCCGGCGCCGGCGAGGTCGTCGAGGTGCAGGTCCCCGAGCCCGAGAACGCCGCCAAGGTCATCTCGCGCAACCCGATCGTGGGCGGCGACCGCCCCGAGCTCACCGAGGCGACCGTCGTCGTCTCAGGTGGTCGTGGCGTCGGCTCCGCGGACAACTTCGAGAAGGTCGTCGAGCCGCTCGCCGACTCGCTCAAGGCCGCCGTCGGCGCGTCGCGCGCCGCTGTGGACTCGGGCTACTACCCGGGCCAGTTCCAGGTCGGCCAGACCGGCAAGACCGTGTCGCCGCAGCTGTACATCGCCCTCGGTATCTCGGGCGCCATCCAGCACCGCGCCGGCATGCAGACGTCGAAGACCATCGTCGCCGTCAACAAGGACGAGGAGGCCCCGATCTTCGAGATCGCGGACTACGGCATCGTCGGCGACCTGTTCAACGTCGCCCCGCAGCTCACCGAGGCCATCAACGCTCGTAAGTGAGCAGGACGCACCGCGTCCACCAGCGTCGCCCGGACCCCGGCACCCCTGCGGTGCCGGGGTCCGGCGCGTTCGTGCGTATCCTTGCCAGCGATATGCCCACCACCCGCTCTGTGCACTATCTCGACCACGCCGCGACCACCCCGATGCGCGCGGCGGCCGTCGACGCCTACGCCGAGGCGTCCTCCTCGGTCGGCAACGCGTCCTCGCTCCACGGCTCCGGACGCCGCGCCCGCCGCCGCGTCGAGGAGGCCCGCGAGTCCCTCGCGCACCACCTCGGCTGTCGACCGTCCGAG
>NZ_JAALDN010000146.1 GCF_014144855.1 Dietzia maris
GCAGGTGCTCGCGGGCGAGCGGGCGGGGAGTCATCGCTCAACAATAAGCGGGGGTGAGAGTTTTCTCCCCCGGATCGCTGAAGGGTGCCCGGTCGCGGGTCCGGGCGGGCGGTCGCGAGCGGTTGCGACGAGCGTGAGCACGGGCACAATCGCCCACACGGCTCCACGTCGCGCGCCGCGTCCGGCGTCGTACGGCGGAGACGGAGCCCGCAGGTCCGGACGTCCGATTCCCACCGTGAAGGAGCGTCATGTCCGACAAGAGGTCAGATTCCAAGTCCGCCGCCCGATCCGCGGCCGAGAAGCTCGTCGACAAGGCCGAACAGTTCGCCGACGACCTGGCCGGCAGCGCCGACGTCGTCCCCGGTACGCCGGGATCGCGACCGCCGACCGTCGCCGAGCCCACCGAGCCCACCAGCCCGCTGCCGCCGAAGGCCGACCAGAAGGGCGCGACCCCGCACGGCCCGACCGGCGCGGAGCCGCCCGGCTCGGTCACCGCTCGCGAGGAGGTCATGCGTCAGCAGGGCCAGTTCCTCACCACCGCCCAGGGCGCGCGCCTGTCCGACACCGATCACTCGCAGAAGGCCGGTCGTCGCGGCCCGGTCCTGCTTCAGGACCACCACCTACGCGAGAAGATCATGCACTTCGACCACGAGCGCATCCCGGAGCGCGCGGTCCACGCCCGCGGGGCCGGCGCGCACGGGACGTTCGTGGCCAACGGCGCCGCAGCGAGCGTCTGCAAGGCCGGCGTCTTCGCCGAGGGCAAGGAGACCGAGGTCTTCGTCCGCTTCTCCACCGTGCTCGGCAACCGCGGGTCCGCCGACACCGTCCGCGACACCCGCGGATTCGCGACCAAGTTCTACACCGACGAGGGCACCTGGGACCTGGTCGGCAACAACATCCCGGTGTTCTTCATCCAGGACGCCATCAAGTTCCCCGACGTCGTCCACGCCGCCAAGCCGCACCCGGACCGCGAGATCCCGCAGGCCCAGAGCGCGCACGACACCTTCTGGGACTTCGTCTCCCTGCACACCGAGGCGCAGCACCACACCCTGTGGAACATGTCCGACCGCGGAATCCCGCGCTCGTACCGGATGATGGAGGGCTTCGGCGTCCACACGTTCCGGCTCATCAATGACGCCGGCGAGACGAGCCTGGTGAAGTTCCACTGGAAGCCCCACCTGGGCGTCCACTCGCAGGTGTGGGAGGAAGCCCAGATCACCGCCGGCATGGACCCGGACTTCCACCGCCGCGACCTTGCCGACGCGATCGAGTCCGGCGCGTTCCCGAGCTGGGACCTGGGCATCCAGGTCTTCCCGGACACGGTCGACGAGAACGGCGTCAGCGAGATGTTCCACGGCATCGACCTGCTCGACCCGACCAAGATCGTCCCCGAGGAGCTCGCACCGGTGCAGGTGATCGGCACGATGACGCTCAACGCCAACGTCAAGAACTTCTTCGCGGAGACCGAGCAGGTCGCGTTCCACCCGGGCCACCTCGTGCCGGGCATCGACGTCACCAACGACCCGCTACTGCAGGGCCGACTGTTCTCCTACCTCGACACCCAGCTCACGCGTCTGGGCGGTCCGAACTTCGGCCAGATCCCCATCAACCGGCCGCACGCGCCCGTCAACGACATGCTCCGCGACGGGTTCCACCAGTCCGCGGACCACGTGGGCGTGGCGCCGTACCAGCCCAACAGCCTCGACGGGGGATGCCCGTTCATGGCGGGCACCACCGACGGTGCGCTGGTGGAGGTGGCGCAGCAGATCGCCGACGCGCAGGTCGTCCGCGACGCCCCGGCGACGTTCGACGATCACTACTCGCAGGCGACGCTGTTCTACACCAGCCTCACCGAGGTGGAGAAGGCGCACGTCGCCGAGGCGTACACCTTCGAGCTGGGCAAGTGCTACGAGGAGGCCATCAAGATCCGGCAGGTCGAGCAGCTCGCGCACATCGACCATGACCTGGCCGTCACCGTCGCGTCGGGGCTGGGACTGCCCGCGCCCGCGAAGGTGCCCGTGGCCGAGGTCGTCACCAGCCCGGCCCTGTCCCAGATCGGCAAGGAGTGGCCGTCCGACGGGCGCCAGATCGGCATCCTCGTCACGGAGAACTCCGACGTCGGCGCGGTCAAGGAACTCGAGCAGGCCGTGTTCGGCGACGACATGGTCCCGCTCGTGATCGGCCCGGTCGGCGGCAGGCTCGGCGAGGGCGAGCCCGATGCGACGGTCGCGATCTCGCGGACCTATCAGACGCAGCGGTCCATCGAGTTCGATGCCCTCGTCGTCGTCGACCTCCCCGCCCACCCGCGGACCGACGTGCTCATCAGCGAGATGTACCGGCACAAGAAGGCCATCGCCACCCTGGCGCCCATCGACCGGTACGTCGACTTCGGACTGACCTCGGACACCCCGGGCGTGGTCGCGGTCGACGCAGCGGCCGGCGTGCTGCCCGCACTCAAGCCGCTGCTGGCCACCCACCGGGCGTGGGAGCGGCCCGACCCGGCCCGCATCTGACGCAGGGCACGGAGCAGTAGACGGACACCGTGGGTCGGGGATCGCGAGAGGTCCCCGACCCACGGCGTGCGCGGGTAGCGTCTCGGCCATGAGCGACCACCCCGCCACCCGTGAGGCCGCCGCCCGCGAGAGTCCTGCCGGTCTCCGCCTCGAGGCGCGGCGGGTGATCACGGCTCCGGCGGACCGCGTGTTCGCCGTACTGTGCGATCCGGACGGCCACGTGGCGATCGACTCCTCGGGGATGCTCCAGGCGGCCGAAGGATCGGTGGTCACCGCCGAGGGCGACCGGTTCGTCATCCACATGGACCGCGAGTCCCTCGGCGACTACGACATGGGCGAGTACGACGTCACGGTGATCATCACCCGGTTCGAGCCGGACGCCGAGATCGCCTGGACCATCGACGGGGCCATCACGCCCCCGATCGGCCACACCTACGGCTACCGCCTCATCCCGCTGGGCAATGGCGATAACGGCGATGGCGACGGCGCCGAGGGGGCGCGTACCGAGGTCGTCAGCTATTACGACTGGTCCGATGCGCACCCGAAGTGGCGCGACTCGGGAGTACTGCCGGTGCTGGACGCATCGGCGCTCAAGGCGACGCTCGGAATTCTCGACCGGGCGGTCAGGAGGGGATATGTCCGCGGCTGATCCGAATGCCCACCGGCCGGACCTGTGGTTCTCCCGCGACGGCATGGAGCTGCGCGCGGTGGACTCCGGGCCCGCCGACGGCGAGGCGATCGTCCTGCTCCACGGGTTCCCGCAGCGCACCTCCAGCTGGGACCTCGTGTCTCCGCTCCTGCACGCGGCCGGGTACCGCACCCTGGCGCTGGACCAGCGCGGGTACTGCGAGTCCGCCCGCCCCCGTGGTCGACGCGCGTACCGGCTGTCGGAACTGGTGGGGGACGTCCTCGCCCTGCTCGACGCCGCCGGCCTGCCCGACGCCCACGTGGTGGGTCACGACTGGGGCGCCGCCGTGGCGTGGGGTGTCGCCGGGGCGCACCCCGACCGCATCCGCAGCCTCACCGCCGTGTCGGTGCCCCACCCCGCCGCCTTCCTCAAGGCCATGTTCGCCTCCGACCAGCTACTGCGATCCTGGTACATCGGGCTCTTCCAGCTGCCGTTCCTGCCGGAGCGACTGCTCACCTCGGCCGGTCCGCTGCCCGAGAAGGCCCTGGCCGGGATGGGTATGACGCCCGAGATGATCGAGCGCTACCGGCGTGAGATGGTCGCCGCCGGCGCGATCCCCGGGGGACTCGGCTGGTACCGGGCCCTGCCCTTCGCCTCACCGTCCCGCTCGACCGCGCCGGTCCGTGTGCCCACCACGTTCGTGTGGAGTGACCGCGACCCGGCCCTGGGCCGCGGGGGCGCCGAGCGGACCCGCCACCACGTGGACGCCGACTACCGGTTCGTCGAGATGAGCGGGGTCAGTCACTGGATCCCCGACGAGCGGCCGGCAGAGCTGGCCGATGCAATCGTGGCCCGCGCCCGGTCGACCGCGGACGGCTCGGGTCCCGGGGCCTGAACTCCACCGCACCGGGTGCGCGCGGCCCGGTGCGGTGTCAGGCTGGGCCGATGTTCTTCATCTTCGGCTTCAAGAACTCGTCCCGGAACCTCGGGCTGGCCCGGGCCACGTGCCCGAACTGCGGCAACGTCGCCGCACAGCGGGTCGACCGTCGCAAGCGGGCGTTCTCTCTGTTCTTCGTCCCCATCATCCCGCTGGGGTCGTCGTACACGGCCACGTGCACGGCGTGCGGCATCACCACCAAGATCGACCGGTCGCGGGCCGACGGGATCCTGTCCGGCGCGTACTGATCCGGCCGCTCAGCTCTCGCGCGCTGGCACCGCTGGGGCCGTGGCCCTGTCCTCCCACGGAGGCGGGATCGTGGCGGCGACCGACGCGGCCAGGAGGGTCGCGCCGCAGCCGAACATCAGACCGACCCGGAATCCGGCCTCGGTGGGGACGAACAGCCCCTCGAAGTCCATGGACATCTGGGTGAGCAGCACGCCGAGCACCGCGGCAGAGGTCGTGGTGCCGATGGAGCGCATGAGTGTGTTGACGCTGTTGGCCGAGCCCATCTCGGAGGTGGGCACCGAGGCCATGATCAGCGCGGGCATCGCACCGTAGGCCAGCCCCACACCGCCGCTCACCACGATGCCGACGGTCATCACACCCCAGGTCGATCCCATGAGGAACAACCCGGACGCGTAGCCGACCGCGACCACCAGCGCTCCCAGGATGAGCGTGGTCTTGGGACCGCGGGTACCGATGAGTCGCCCGCTGAGTGGGGAGACCGCCATCATCGCCAGCCCGCCGGGCGCGCTCCACAACCCCATGGCCACCATCGACTGGCCCAACCCGTGCCCGGTCTCGACCGGGAGCTGGAGAATCTGGGGCATGATCAGCAGCTGCGCATAGAGGCCCATGCCGATGGTCACCGAGGCGATGTTGGTCATCAGGACGGGGCGACGGGCGGCAACCCGCAGGTCCACGATGGGTGACGGGTGCCGAAGGACCCACAGTGCCCATCCGGGCAGCGACACCGCGGTGAGGGCCAGCAAGCCGAGGGTCAACGGGGAGCCCCAGCACCAGTCGGCGCCCTTGGACACCGCGAGCAGCAGCGAGATGAGAGCGATCGCGAGCCCCACCGCGCCGACGACGTCGAGCGTGCCGTCCGGTTTGGCGGCCGGCAGCGTCCGGAGACGCACCGTCATCATCACGATGATCGCCACGCCCAGGGCCCCGGACCCCCAGAACATCCACTGCCACGAACCGTATTGCGCCAGGGCGGCCGCCGCCGGGAGCCCGAGCGCCCCTCCCACTCCGAGCGAGGAGCTCATCAGACTGATCGCCGGTGCGAGTCGACGCGCCGGGAGGATCTCGCGCATCGTGGCGATGCCGATCGGGATCACACCGATTCCCACGCCCTGCAGGGCGCGCCCGATGAGCATCGGCCACAGCGAGGTGGCCAGTGCGCACAGCACCGAGCCGACGACCATGACCGCCGTGCAACCGATGAGCACGTACTTCTTCGGATAGAGGTCTCCCAGTCGTCCCATGAGCGGACCGGCCACCGCTCCGGCGAGCAGCGTGATGGTGACGACCCAGGAGGCGTTGACCGCGGAGGTGTTGAGAATCGCCGGCAGCATGCCCAGCAGCGGGATGACCAGCGTCTGGCTGAGGGACATGACGACGCCGCCGAAGGCGAGGACCGCGATGAGGCCGTTCTCGTCCGACCGGACGGTGTCGGCGCCCCCACCGCGCGTTCGTGCCATCATCCCGTGTCCTTCCGACCGAGGCTCACGTCCGGAGCCTCTCGTCGGACATTACAGACAGGTGTCGAACGGGTTCTCGTTCCGGGCACGACCACGTCGTTCGACATGACGGTCCGTGACGGCGGAATCCTCGCTCACTATTGTCTACCGCTGTCCGCGGTGCGACGATGAGCGGGTGGACACCACCGGCTCGACCCGGCGGATCACCCGCCGGCCCACCGTCGCCGTGGGGGCGTTCCTCGCCGCCACGGCCGTCGCACTGACCGCCGCCGTCACGGCCCCTGCCACCGCGAACGCCCAGGACTCCTCCGAGGCCATCCCGCTCCTGTTCCCTGCTCCTGACCGCGTGATCGCCGTGGGCGGCTCACCCTCCGGGTTGTGCGCAGGCGCGATCTCCACCACGCTCGACGGCGACGGGTACCCGGACACGGCATCCGTCTCCTGGGCCTTCGCCGTCGTCGGGGTGGGCCCGTGCACCCTCACGGCCACCCTCTCGTGGCGCAACCTCGACACCGGGGCCACCGGGGAGAAGATCGCGCAGGTCCCGTTCCCGCGGATCTCGACGGGCATCCCCGATCCGATCTCCCACCCCTACGAGGCGCAGATCTCCACCGGCCCGGGCCGGGTCGAATACCGACTCACCACCACCGGCGGGGCCGTCGCCGGGCCGATCGTCGTGGAGACGGTCGCCTACGACGGCTGACGACGCCGGGGGCGCGCAGCACCCGGACCGGGCGGGCGTTCCGGGCCGAGCATTTTGTTGGTTGCCAAACCGGTTCCAGTAGGGGACGTGAGCATCCCAGGATGTGCTCTGGGCAGCGCGGGTCTTCACGTGGGCTCCATCGCGGATCTTGATGTGGATCGCGTCCAGGAACACCACCGGGTAGAACGCCTCCAACGGGCGGTGCTGCCAGGCGGCGACTTCGTCCAGGACCGCGTCGGTGACGTTGGCGATGGACTCGTGCGACAGCTCCACCCCCAGGGTCCGCGCGAGGTGGTGCTCGATCTCCCGGACGGTCATTCCGCCGGCGTACAGCGAGATGATCTGGTCCTCCAGCCCGCCGAGCCGGCGGGCGCCCTTCGGGACGAGCTGGGAGGCGAACGAGCCCTGCCGATCGCGGGGCTGATCCAGCTCCACCGGGCCGACCTCGGTGGCCACGGTCTTGCGCGAAGTGCCGTTGCGGTGGTTTCCGTCCCCGCCACGGGCGTGGGCATCGCGGCCCAGATGCTCGGTCAGCTCGGCGCCCATGCCCCGCTCAAGGACGGCCTTGAGCATCTCGTTCAAAAAGCCGTCCTTGCCAGTCAACTCCAACCCTCGCGAACGGGTC
>NZ_JAALDN010000147.1 GCF_014144855.1 Dietzia maris
GCGGGGCGCCGGGCGCCGGGCCGGCCTGGCTTGGGGCGGGCCTGGCGAGGGGTCAGGTCAGCGGCCGGTGCCGGCGTAGACCTGCGCCTCCTCGTCGCCGCCCAGCTCGAACGCCTTGTGCAGCGCGCGGACGCTGTCGGGCAGCTCGTCCTCCCGAACGAGCGCCGAGATGCGGATCTCGGAGGTGGAGATGAGCTCGATGTTGATGCCGGCCTCGGACAGCGACTCGCAGAACGTCGCGGTGACGCCCGGGTGCGACTTCATGCCCGCGCCGACGAGGGAGACCTTGCCGACGTTGTCGTCGTAGAGCACCTGGTCGATACCCAGATCGTCCTTGGCCTGCGAGAGGACCTCAACGGCCTTGGCACCCACCTCGCGGGGGCAGGTGAAGGTGATGTCGGTCTTGCCCTCCGCCTTGGAGACGTTCTGCAGGACCATGTCGATGTTGATCTCGGCGTCGGCCACCACGCGGAAGATCTTGGCCGCGTACCCCGGCTGGTCGGGGATGCCGACGACCGTGATCTTGGCCTCCGAGGCGTCGTGAGCGACTCCGGTCAGGACTGCGTCTTCCACGGGGATGTCCTCCACTTTTCCGGCCACGAGCGTGCCCGGGTTGGTCGAATACGAAGAGCGGACGCGCAGCGGCACGTGATAGCGGCGGGCGAACTCCACACTGCGCAGGTTGAGGATCTTGGACCCGACGGCCGCCATCTCCAGCATCTCCTCGTACGAGATGGTGTCGAGCTTGCGGGCATCGGGCACGATCCGCGGGTCGGCGGTGTAGATGCCGTCCACGTCCGAGTAGATCTCGCACACGTCCGCACCCAGGGCCGAGGCCATAGCGACCGCGGTGGTGTCGGACCCGCCGCGACCCAGGGTCGTGACGTCGCGGGTCTCTCGGGACACCCCCTGGAAGCCCGCGACGAGGGCGATCTTGCCCTCGTCCAGCGCCTCACGGACGCGCCCCGGGGTGATGTCGATGATGCGGCTGTTGCCGTGCCTGGTCGTGGTGATGATCCCGGCCTGGGATCCGGTGAAGGAATAGGCCTCCATCCCGTACGAACTGATGGCCATCGCGAGCAGCGCGTTGGAGATGCGCTCCCCCGAGGTCAACAGCATGTCCATCTCGCGCTGCGGAGGCGAGGGACAGACCTGATCGGCCAGATCGAGTAGCTCGTCGGTCGTGTCGCCCATAGCCGAGGCCACGACCACGACGTCGTTACCCGCCTTCTTGGTCTCCACGATCCGTTCCGCCACCCGACGGATTCGTTCTGCGGACTCCACGGAGGAGCCGCCGTACTTCTGCACTACGAGTGCCACGCGGTCACACCCTTCCGGTGTTGATCGGCTTACCGCAGACCTACTTTACGGGAGGTGTTTACTCATCAGGGATGAGTGAAATCTGGGCGGCAGTGATTCTCGCCCTCGCGTCCGCCCTCAGCCAGGCCTTCGGAACCGTCATGCGGCACCGATCGCCCCAGCGCGCGAAGGGTCGACACGAGGGTCACTTCAACGTGCTCGCGAGCCGGTACTGGTGGACCGGCATGGTCATCAGCCTCGCCGGATTCGCGTTCCAGGGCCTCGCTCTCGCGTTCGGATCGCTCATCCTCGTCCAGACCATCACCGTTCTCTCACTGACATTCGCCCTCCCCCTCGGCGCCTGGGTCACCGGCCGGCGGGTCACCAAGACCGAACTCTTCTGGGGGTACGTCCTGACGGGATGCGTGATGGTGCTCGTCATCTACGGACGGCCCACCGGAGGAGACGCCCACCCGCCCTGGTGGCAATGGGCACTCGCGTGCGCGGGCGGACTCCTCGTCGTCGTCGTCCTCCTCGGTGTCTCCCGCAACCGCCGCTCCAACGGCAACCGTGCCCTCCTGCTGGGCGTGGCCGGCGGCACCGCGTTCGCCTACGTCGCACTGCTGACGAAGGGCGTCACCGAGCGGTTCCACGACGGCGGACTGTTCACCGTGGCCACGACCGGCGAGGTGTACGGACTGGGGGTGGCCGCCGTCGCCGCGCTGACGCTGCAGCAGATGTCGTTCTCCGCCGGCGCGGTGCACCAGGCCGTGCCCGCCTCCACGGTCACCACCCCGGTCGTCTCGCTCGGCCTGGGCGTGGTGGTGCTGGGCGAGTGGTTCTCCGTCGACGGCGCCGCGCTGATGCTCCTGGGCGCCACCCTCACCGTGATGGTGCTCGCGACGGTGCGGCTCGCGCACAAGGAGGTCGACACGGCTCCGCCGATCCCCGACCACCGCGCGCCGAACCGCCGCGCCTCGGAGTGACGCGCCTCCGAGTAACGCGCCCGGTGCATGCCGCGACGTCCTCACCATGAGGACCCATGTCGAGCGGCCCGAGAACTCCCCACCATCGCCTAAGCTGAGCTTCATGCGCCTCACACGTCACAGTGGCCCCGTCCGTCCCGGCCGGTTGGCCGCCACGGTCGCCGCCATCGTCGGGACGGTCACTGCGTCGCTCGCGGTCGCGGCACCCACGGCCGGCGCGGTAGTGAACGGCGCCCCCTCCGGCCCCGCCCCGTGGGCCGTGCAGATCACCGTCTTCGACGGCGTCCTCGGCGCCCCGTGTACCGGCGTCGTCATCCACCCGCGCTGGGTGGCCACCGCCGCCCACTGCGGGCCGACGAACCCCGACGCGTACACCCTCGGATTCGGGAACCTCGCCACCGTGCCCGGGGGCTTCGGTTCGACCGCCCCACTGGCCAGCCCGAGAATCGTCGGCGCGTTCGGCTCCCTCGACACGGGCAGCCTCGGTCGTCACACCCCGGCCGCCGCCTACAAGGCCCCCGCCGGGGACTTCATGCTCCTCAAGCTCCGCCACCCCGCGCCGTCGCCGTCCGTGCGGCGCGCCGGCGTCGACCCCGCCCCCGGCGACGTCCTGCGCTTCCACGGTTTCGGCGAGACCGAACCCCTCGGGATGCGCTCACCCGTCCTGCGCACCGGACTGACCCGCCTCGAGCGGATCGAGGCGCGACCCGGTTCCCGCGTCGGCCACTCCCACACCCTCCAGGGCGGATTCTCGCCCGGCGACTCCGGCGGGCCCGTGTTCCGGGGCGACCGACTGGTGGGCGTCCACTCCGGCTCCGACCACGACCGCAGGCAGCCCGACGGCACCAACCCGGCCCGGTACGAATCGATCCCCGCCCAGAACGGCTGGATCGACTGGATGATCGCCAACCGATGACCCAGGGCAGTCGGCGATGCCGAACCCCCTCGATTTTTGCCACACTGGACAGATGACCCCGCCGGAGCTCGTCATCCGCCGCGCCGCGCGCGCGGATGTTGACCTCGTGCTGTCCGCGGGTGACCTGCTCAGCACCCCGCCCACCGCGGAATGGACCACGGACTTCCTCGACCGAGGTTCCAACCTGCTCGTGCTGGCGCTGCAGGACGAGGTGCCGGTGGGCATGCTCGTCGCGGTGGAGACCGGGCACCTCGGCGCCAGCCCCGACCTGTTCGTCTACGGGATCCGGGTCCGCGAGGACCTGCGCGGCATGGGCATCGCCCACCGACTCGTCGAGAAGGCGGTGGAGGTGGCCGAGGAGGCCGGCTGCAGCAAGGTGTGGGGGTCCATGCAGGTGCCAGACGACCTCACGCAGGACCCGCCGTCGGCACCGCCCGAAGGGACCACAGCCGAGTCCTCGACGTTCGTCATTCCGATTCCGTGACGTCCCGCGCAGATGTGTATGATGGCCCGCATGCAGCGCGTGCTCCTTCTTGGGTGCCGCGGCGGGGCCCGCTGAGGCGGACCGGCTCCCCGTCGCGGGATCTCGTCGCGCCGGTCCGATCCCTGCCGATCGCCCCCTAGGAAGTTGAGCCACTGCAATGAATCCCGCTGATGCCTTCGTCTCGTCGTCGTCGACCCTGACGCCCCCTTCCAAGCCCGGCCGCCCCGACCAGCCGTCGTGGAACAAACAGCGCGGCTCCTCGATGCCCGCGCACCGGTACCGGCCGTTCGCCGAGGAGGTCGAGGACGTCTCCCTGCCCGACCGCACCTGGCCGGACAAGATCATCACCCACGCCCCCCAGTGGTGCGCCGTGGACCTGCGCGACGGCAACCAGGCCCTGATCGACCCCATGAGCCCCGCGCGCAAGCGCCGCATGTTCGACCTGCTCGTCCGCATGGGCTACAAGGAGATCGAGGTCGGCTTCCCGTCCGCCTCGCAGACGGACTACGACTTCGTCCGCGAGATCATCGAGGACGCCGCGATCCCCTCCGACGTCACCATCCAGGTGCTGGTCCAGTGCCGCGAGGATCTCATCCGTCGCACGTTCGAGGCGTGCGAGGGCGCGTCCGACGTGATCGTGCACTTCTACAACTCGACGTCGATCCTGCAGCGCAAGGTGGTCTTCCGTAAGGACCGCGACGCCATCAAGAAGATCGCCACCGACGCCGCCGAGCTGGTCACCACGATCGCGCGCGACTACCCCGACACCAACTGGCGCTGGGAGTACTCGCCCGAGTCCTTCACCGGCACCGAGCTGGCGTTCTCCAAGGAGGTGTGCGACGCCGTCACCGAGGTCGTCGGCGCCACCCCCGAGAACCCGATCATCCTCAACCTGCCGGCGACCGTCGAGATGGCCACGCCCAACGTGTACGCCGACCAGATCGAGTGGATGCACCGCAACCTGGCGAACCGCGAGTCGACCATCCTGTCGCTGCACCCGCACAACGACCGCGGCACCGGCGTCGCCGCCGCCGAGCTGGGCTACCAGGCCGGCGCCGACCGCATCGAGGGCTGCCTGTTCGGCAACGGCGAGCGCACCGGCAACGTCTGCCTGGTGACGCTGGGCATGAACATGCTCACCCGCGGCGTCGACCCGCAGATCAACTTCTCCGACATGGACGAGATCCGCCGCACCGTCGAGTACGCCAACCAGCTGCGCGTGCCCGAGCGCCACCCCTACGGCGGCGACCTGGTCTTCACCGCGTTCTCCGGCTCGCACCAGGACGCCATCAACAAGGGCTTCGACGCCCTGCAGGCCGAGGCCGACACCCGCGGCGAGGACATCACCGACATCACGTGGGAGGTCCCCTACCTGCCGGTCGACCCCAAGGACGAGGGCCGCACCTACGAGGCCGTCATCCGCGTGAACTCGCAGTCCGGCAAGGGCGGCGTCGCCTACATCATGAAGAGCGACTACGGCCTGCAGCTGCCGCGGCGCCTGCAGATGGAGTTCTCGCAGCTCGTCCAGTCGGTCACCGACTCCGAGGGCGGCGAGGTCACCCCCAAGGCGATGTGGGACATCTTCTCGCTGGAGTACCTGGACCGCGTCTCGCCCATGGAGCGCATGTCGCAGCACCTCGTCCCCGCCGAGACCGATGACGGCGAGGACGCCATCGAGGCCGTCATCAAGTGGAAGGGCGAGACCCGTGAGCTGGCGGGGTCCGGGAACGGACCCCTCGCCGCGTTCGTCGCCGCCCTGAACGAGATGTTCGACGACGAGGTACGCATCCTCGACTACTCGGAGCACGCGATGACCTCCGGGGATGACGCCACCGCGGCCGCGTACGTCGAGGTGCAGTTCGGCAACCGGGTCTTCTGGGGTGTCGGACGAGCCGGTTCCATCACCACCGCCTCCCTGCGTGCCGTGGTCTCCGCCGTCAACCGCGCCTACGCCGACGAGGCCGAGGGCGCCGAGGCCGTCGGTTCGGTCGAGGGCGCCCGCACCTGGGCCCCCTGACCGGCTGACGTCGGCTGGGCCGGCGCGCCGGGTGGGCCCGCCGC